>CAMBEY010000093.1 GCA_945865705.1 Candidatus Sulfopaludibacter sp. SbA3 | reverse complement strand
TTTGGCGTCGCGATATTTTACGATGACCGGCGTGTAGAGAGAGATGCCGGCGTCCTTCCCCCAGCCTTTTGTCACCGCGCGCGAGCCCGGCACTACCACCGCGTTCTCAGGAATGATCAAGGGCTGACCCGCCTCGCGTCGAATCACTTCACCGCGCACCAGATCGTAGACCGGCGTCGCTCCAGTCAGGATGGTGCCTGCGCCGATCACCGCTCGACGCTTGATGACCGTGCCTTCGTAGATGCCGCAGTTGCCGCCGATCAGCACGTCGTCCTCGACAATCACCGGCAGAGCGCCGACGGGTTCGAGCACGCCGCCGAGCTGGCTGGCCGCGCTCAGATGAACACGCGCGCCGACTTGCGCGCATGAGCCAACCAATGCGTGTGAGTCCACCATCGTGCCTTCGCCCACATACGCGCCGGCATTGATATACATGGGCGGCATGCAGGTAACGCCTTTGGCTACGTAGCAGCCGTCGCGGATCGACGAGCCGCCGGGCACGATGCGCACGCCGCTGTCGGGTGTGAACTTCTTCAGCGGGTAGGTGTGCTTGTCGAAGAACGGGAAGCGCCCGTGATCGGCGGACATGTTCTCGATCTTGCCCAGACGAAAGCCGAGCAGGATGCCCTTCTTCACCCAAGCGTTCACGCGCCAGCCCGTTGGCGAGGACGCGTCGGGTTCAGCGGAGCGCAGCAAACCCGCATTCAGAGCGGCTTTCAGCTCCTCGAAGGCGTCGAAGAATTCCTGGCCGTACTCAGCGGGTTTCTGCTCGAAGAGAGTTTCAATGCGCTCGGACAGTTGCATGGGCTTCTTCCTTTGCGGTGGTTCCAGTTAATGACAGGCCCAAATCTTCGAGCACCTTGCGAACCCTCGCTTGCGTCTCGGCTGACGGCGGAACCAGCGGCAGGCGGTACTCAAGTTCCATGCGGCCCATGGCGGCGAGGGCGTATTTCACGGGGATGGGATTGGCCTCGATGAACAGGACCTGCATTAGCGCGGCGAGTTGGCGATGGACGCGTTGCGCGCCGAGGTGATTCCCGGCGAAGAATTGAGAGATCAGCGTGGTCATCTCGTTGGGCACGACATTGGAAACGACAGAGATGACGCCGACAGCTCCCAGCGAAAGCATGGGCAGCGTGAGCGCGTCGTCGCCGCTGATCACGCGGAAGCGCTCGGGCAGGGTGCGCAGTATCTCATCAATCTGCGCCATGTTGCCGGAGGCTTCCTTCACGCCGATGATGTTGGGGAACTCCGACAGGCGCACCAGCGTGCGCGGCTCCAGATTCACGCCGGTGCGGCCGGGCACGTTGTAGAGCAGGATGGGCAGGCGCGTCGCTTCCGCCAGGACGCGGTAGTGTTGATAGAGGCCCTCCTGCGTGGGCTTGTTGTAATAAGGTGTTACCGAGAGGATGCCGTCGGCGCCCATCTTCTCCATGGCCTCGATGCCTTCGCGCACCTTGGCCGTGTAATTTCCTCCGGCGCCGGCCAGCACGGGCACCTTGCCCTTGGCCTCTTCGATGGTGATTTCCACCACGCGGAAGTGCTCGGCGGAACTGAGCACGGGGTTCTCACCCGTAGTCCCGCAGGGCACCAGAAAATCAATGCCGCTCTCGATCTGCCAGCGGATGTGGCGGCGCAGCGCGGCCTCGTCCAGCGAACCGTCCTTCGCGAAGGGCGTTACCAGCGCGGTCCCGCAGCCACGTAGTTGATAGATATCCATAAATTCACCTCACGGTCTAATCAGAATACAACAGGTGAGCGGCGTTGTGCTGTTCCTTTGTGGGCTGAGTGGGGATGAAAGGGTGAAGCAGGCGAGGGGCCGGTCAACTTGAATGAATATTGAATCAACTGGAGCGGGTGTATAATCAACGCGAGTGCCCCCCGCTCGCACTTCAACAATGGTTCATCAGGAGGAATCCATGCTGATTATTCGGATGCTGGCAATTACGGTGCTGTTGAGCGCCGCGCTCTCCGCGCAGGCTGCGGTGAAGAAGGAAGAAAACAGCAAAGTTCAGTTCGCCGGAATGCTCGGCAAGATGGCGGGCATGTTTGGCGGTAAGGCCGCCGACGAAGGCGTTCGCTCGGTTGTCGCGCTGAAGGGCGATCGCAAGCTCACGCGCACCGGCGACACCGGAGAGATCGTGGACCTCGCGGAAGAAAAAGTCTATCAGGTCAATTTCAAGGACAAGAACTACAAGGTGGTCACCTTCGAGCAGATGCGTCAACAGATGCGCGAGGCGCAGGAGAAGATGGCCAAGGACATGGAGAAGATGAAGGGGCAGCAGCCGCCTACTTCTCCGCAGCAGCCAAGCACCGTCGAGTTTGATTACAGCCTGAAGGAGTCCGGTCAGAAGAAGATGATCGCCGGCTTCGACACGCGCGAAATGGTGATGACCATCACCATGCGCGAGAAGGGCAAGAAGGTCGAGGACGCCGGCGGCATGGCGGTGGTCTCCAACATCTGGCTCACGGGCAAACTGCCGGGCAACGACGAAATCATGGCGTTCGACCTGAAGTTCTATCAGAAGCTGGCCTCCGCCGTGGACATGCGGCAGATGCAGCAGATGGGCGCGGCGATGATGGCTAATCCGATGATGGGCGACATGATGAAGAAGTTCGCCGAGGAGAGCAAGAAGCTCGACGGCACGGCGGTGTTGACCGTTACGACTTTCGAGGGCGTGCAGAGCAAGGAGCAGATGGCGCAGGCCGCGCAGAATGGGCAGGATCAGAAAAGCCAGGGTTCTGGCATGGACATCCCCATGGGTGGCGATAAGAAGTCTATCGGCATCGGTATATTTGGCGGGTTGGCGAAGAAGGCCATGCAGAAGAAAATGGAGGAGAAGTCGGCGGAGAATGCCACTCCATCCACACCGGGACGCAACGCGATCATGACCTCAACCCTGGAGTTGCTCAGCGTCTCGTCGAACGTGGCGGATGCCGATGTGGCGATCCCTGCCGGCTTCAAGGAAAAGAAATAATCCACCGTCGCTGCTAATTGCAAAGATGAAATCGCCCCCTACGAAAAGCTTGTAGGGGGCGATTTATTGTTATTGACCGTTCTTTCACTTCAGCCTTTAAGACCTTTCGCTGAGATCACGCAAGGTCGTAGCGATCAAGATTCATCACCTTGTTCCAGGCCGCCACAAAGTCACGCACGAACGCCTGCTGCGAGTCGCTGCAGGCATAGACTTCCGCAAGGGCCCGGAGCTGGGAATTCGAACCGAAAACGAGGTCGGCGACGGTGCCCGTCCACTTGAGCTCACCCGACGCCCGATCGCGCCCCTCCAACACGCCTTCAGATGTAGCGGACTTCTGCCACTTCGTTTTCATGTCGAGGAGGTTGACGAAGAAATCATTCGTCAGCGTCTCAGGCTGCTTGGTGAACACACCGTGTTTGGACTGGCTGGCGTTTGCGTTCAGAGCGCGCAGGCCGCCGATCAGGACCGTCATCTCAGGAGCGGTGAGGGTCAACAACTGCGCCTTGTCCACCAGCAGCTCAGCCGCTGATGCTTCGAGTCCCTTTCGGAGATAGTTGCGGAATCCGTCTGCGGTCGGCTCCAGTACGGCGAAAGAGTCCACGTCGGTCTGTTCCTGCGACGCGTCCGTGCGCCCCGGCGAGAAGGGAACCTTCACGTCGTGGCCGGCCTTCTTCGCTGCCGCCTCAACGGCCGCGCAGCCGCCTAGAACGATCAGGTCAGCGAGCGAGACCTTCTTTCCACCGGACTGCGCTCCGTTGAATTCCTTCTGGATCGCTTCCAGCTTCTGCAGGACCTTTGCCATCTCGGCCGGTTGGTTGACTTCCCAGTTCTTTTGCGGCGTGAGGCGAAGGCGCGCCCCGTTGGCGCCGCCGCGCTTGTCGCTGCCGCGAAAGGTGGCAGCTGACGCCCAAGCCGTCGTGACCAGTTGGGAGATGGACAAGCCGGATGCGAGGAGCTTCGCCTTCAGGACGGAGATGTCCTGCTCGTTGACCAGCGGATGGTTCACGGCGGGAATGGGGTCCTGCCAGATCAGCTCTTCCTTCGGCACCAGCGAACCCAGGTAGCGGGCGCGCGGTCCCATGTCGCGGTGGGTCAGCTTGAACCAGGCCCGGGCGAAGGCGTCGGCGAGCTCTGGCGGGTTTGCCATGAAGCGCCGCGATATCTTTTCGTAGGCCGGGTCCATGCGCAGGGCCATGTCGGCCGTGGTCATCATCGGGGCGTGGCGCTTAGAGGGATCATGGGCATCGGGCACGGTGGTTGCCGCGGCGGGGTCCTTGGGCTTCCACTGGTTGGCGCCGCCGGGACCTTTGGTCAACTCCCATTCGTAGCCGAACAGGGTTTCGAAGTATCCGTTGTCCCACTTGATGGGGTTGGGGGTCCATGCGCCCTCGATCCCGCTGCTGATCGTGTGTACGCCCTTGCCGGAGCCGAAGCTGTTCTTCCAGCCGAAGCCCTGCTCTTCGATGTCCGCGCCCTCGGGCTCGCGACCGACGTACTTGCCCGGATCGGCCGCACCATGGGCTTTGCCGAAGGTGTGTCCGCCGGCGACGAGGGCAACCGTCTCTTCGTCATTCATCGCCATGCGAGCGAACGTCTCGCGGATATCCCGCGCCGAAGCGACCGGGTCCGGCTTGCCGTTCGGCCCTTCGGGGTTGACGTAGATCAGGCCCATCTGCACGGCGCCCAGCGGGTTGGCCAGCTCGCGGTCGCCGCTGTAGCGCTCGTCCCCCAACCACTTGGCTTCGCGACCCCAGTTGATGTCCTCCTCCGGCTCCCAGACGTCCGCGCGCCCGCCGCCGAAACCAAAGGTCTTGAATCCCATCGAATCCAGAGCGACATTGCCGGCCAGAATCATCAGGTCGGCCCAGGAGAGTTTGCGTCCGTACTTCTGCTTGATGGGCCAGAGCAGGCGGCGCGCCTTGTCGAGGCCCACGTTGTCCGGCCAACTGTTGAGGGGCGCAAATCGCTGGGTTCCATTGCCCGTGCCGCCGCGACCGTCAGCGATGCGGTACGTGCCTGCGCTGTGCCACGCCATGCGAATGAAGAACGGCCCATAGTGGCCGTAGTCCGCGGGCCACCAGTCCTGCGACGTCGTCATCAAGGCATGCAGGTCCTTGATCACGGCGTTCAGGTCGAGGGTCTTGAATTCCGCAGCGTAGTTGAACTCCTCGCCCATGGGATTGGACAGTGGGGAGCGCTGGTGAAGGATCTTCAGGTTCAGTTGGTCGGGCCACCAGTCGGCGTTGGTCTGGGTTCCGGCCACGGCGGCACTGCGGACTCCGCCCGAGAACGGGCACTTCGCTTCATCTGACATAGTTCTCTCCTTTGGTTGATTGCAATTTAGTGCTCGATCCCATGCGGCGTCGAGGCATAAATGTTCCCCTCTCGCTCTTGCGGGAGGCGGCATGGCAGCTCGGGCAGACGCCGTAGAACTCCAGGCGGTGCTCTTCCAGTTGATAGCGCAACTGCTTTTCCACCTTGCGATCGAGCGACTCCTGATAGGGCACCGAGACATCCTCGAGCGACCCGCACTCGGTGCAGTGAATGTGATAGTGGCGATGCCGCCGCGCCTCGTAACGGGCTGGTTTTCTCCCGTTCTTGCTCTCGATCAGGCTGCCCTGATCCACCAGCCGCTGTAAATTGCGATACACCGTCCCCAGGCTGATGGCGGGCATGTTCCTGCGCGCCTGCTCGTAGATGTCCTGCGCCGTTGGATGGTCGTAGCGCTTTTCGACAATCTTGAAGACCAGATTGCGCTGCTCGCTCTTGCGCTCGGCCTGTGCAGCGGATTGTGTGGGTATCGGCATTGCCTCAGTCCTTAATAAGAACGATTCCTATTATTATTTATTAATCAAGAGTTGTCAAGCGCAATTTCGCTGAGATGGATTCTTCCCGCCGTGGCGGCGGTCATCCTGAGCGGAGCGAAGAATCTGCTTTTTCTCGTGCCGTCAGCGAAAGCAGATCCTACGCTCCGCTCAGGCTGAGAGTGAATGGGATTGGAGAAGTATTTGAGGGGGGACAGCGCTGGAGGGGGTTACAAGAATGTAATGCTTTGGCGGAGTGAAGTGAAACCGAATTGCCAATTGCGGTAGTCTAAGGGAAGTGCTCCGGCGTATAGGATGGACCGTTCGCTGGGCATAAAAATTCAATTGAGGCAATCATGTTCAACTTATTTCGCCGGGTACGATTATCCGGTATAGGGCAATTCCTGTCTGTCGTCTTCCTGATCTCGTCCCTGACGGATACCGCCGCGGGGCAGGCAACTAATCAATCAACACGTCCTGAGATGACGGCGGTGCGGCTGAATGAGGACGAACGCATTAAACTGGACGGCGTGTTCGATGAACTTGTCTGGCAGCGCGCGCAGCCGGCCAAGGAGTTCGTCCAGCAGGATCCGATTTTTGGCGCGAAGGCGACGGAGGCAACCGAGGTCCGCATTGCCTTCGACAGTGAAAATCTTTACATGAGCGTCCAGTGTTTTGACTCGGAGCCGGACAAAGTGGTCGGGTATCAGCGGCGTCGCGACGAATTTCTGTCGTCCGATGATCGCTTCATGTGGGTGTTCGACACGTACCTGGACGCGCGCGGCGGATATTTTTTCGAGATCAATCCTTCCGGCCTGATGGGCGACTCCACGCTCGGCTCGGCGGGGCAGGGCAATCGTCAGTGGGACGGCATCTGGACGGCCAAGGTCATTCGCACTGATTACGGCTGGGCCGCGGAGATTGTATTTCCGTTTCGCACCTTCAACTTTGATCCCAACGCGGAGGCTTGGGGCGTGAATTTTCAGCGCACCGTGCGGCGCAAAAGCGAAGAGACGTTGTGGACCGGGCATGCTCGCAATCAAGGCCTGCGGCGCATGACCAATACGGGACTGCTGCGTGGTATCCGCGAGGTTTCGCAAGGCAAGGGGATCGACCTGAAGCCATACGTCCTGGGCACTGCGTTCAAGAGTCCGGGGGCGACCGACACAGTCTATCAGGGCAAGCCCGGCCTGGATGTTTTCTATAGCCCCACGCCGCGCCTGCGCGCCAACTTCACCGTCAACACCGATTTCGCGCAGACCGAGGTGGATGACCGACAAGTCAATTTGACTCGGTTCTCATTGTTCTTTGAAGAGAAGCGCGAGTTCTTTCTGGAGGGCGCGGGGTTCTTTGATTTCCGTTCGACGTGGGAGGGCAATCCGGACACGCGCGTCTTTCCGTTCTTCAGCAGGCGCATCGGACTGAACGCGGACCGCGAGCCGCAAAAGATCATCTACGGAACCAAGTTGACCGGACAGGTAGGAAGTCAGGACATCGGAATCTTGCACGTCCGCACTGGCGAAGATCGCGGTGTGCGCGGCGTGGATTTCCCCGGTGAGGACTTCACCGTTGCTCGCGTGAAGCGACGCATTCTTGCGCAGTCGTTCATCGGCGGACTGCTGACGCGGCGCGATCCCAGCGGCACGGCGGAGGCTTCCTACACGACGGGCATCGATGCGCTGCTCTCCACCCGGCGGTTCATGGGCAGTCAGAATGTGGAGCTGAACGCATTCCTGCTGGGCACCTCCGTCGCGGCGGGGCAGGACGGTGGGCGCTACGCCTATGGGACCGACCTGAATTTCCCCAACGATCCATGGGAAGGATCGGTCTCTTTTCGCGAGGTGCAGCGTAATTTTAATCCGACGGTGGGATTCGTGTCGCGGCTGGCGTTTCGCCGCTACAATCCGGCCGTAACATTTTCGCCGCGGCCCAACAATCATGCGTGGATACGAAGTTTCAAGTTTGGCGCCAACATTGACTACACCACCGACCTCAACAATGTCCTGCTCACGCGGCAGTTCGAGCTGACGCTGTTTGAGTTCAACACTCACGCAGGAGATATGTTCCAGGTGAACGTCTCCCCCACGCACGAACGGCTGGAGGAGGATTTCGCAATATTCAAAGATCCCGTTACCGGGAAGTCCGTTACACTCCCCCGCGACGGCCAGTATGACTTCACCCGGTACACGATTCACGGGCAGACCGCCAACCGGCGCGTTCTTGCGGTGGAAGGGACGATTGATTTAGGCAATTTCTTGTCCGGCACACGCAAGACCTACTCCGCTCAACTGACGGTACGCCTGCGGCCCGGTGTGATCATCTATTCCGAGGTGGAGTGGAACCGCATCGAGCTGGACGAAGGCAGCTTCCAGACGCGCATCTACCGCTTCACCCCCGAGCTGCAATTTAGTCCATGGATCGCGCTGGTCAATAATTTCCAGTACGACAATGAGAGCCGCGTGCTTGGCTGGCAGTCCCGCTTTCGCTGGATACTGACGCCCGGCACGGATTTCTACTTTGTCTATTCCCACAATTGGCGCGACTTCGGCCTGCATGGAGAGGCCGTCGGTCCGCTCCGCGGCCTGCATGGATTCTCCACGCAGGATCGCCGGGCCTCGACGAAGTTCATCTACACCCACCGCTTCTAGAACATTTGTTAATAGCGCAACCGCTCCCTTCTTCGTCGCGGGTCGGTTGCGCTATTCGGCGTCCGTCGGAGACGGACTCTGCCTTATAATGTTAAATCCATCAAGAATATAAGGACACGAGGTATGGCATGAGGATTGGCTTGGCGCGGATCGACCGAAATGACCGTTGGCGCAGCAATTTCTGGCGGAGTCTTCTCTCCATAACCGTAGTGGTCACGGGATTTTCCTGCACCGCCTTTGGGCAGCAGGCAGCACGCGAATCCGCTACGCCAGCCACGCCCTCCACACAGGCCGCGCAGCCTGGCACGCAGGTAAGCACGCAGAATCAGACCAGCGGGTCGCAAGCAGGTAGTGGTCAGATCAGCGAAGCGGAACTGGTGGGTCTGCCCATGAACGGACGCAGTTACAGCCAGTTGGCGACATTGCAGGCCGGTGTTACCGACTCGTCGTCGGTTTCCGGATCGCGTGGCGGCGGCAGCGGCAGCCTGAATGTCGTCGGCGGGCGCGCCACTTCGAACAGTTTTCTTCTGGATGGCACCAACATCATGAATACGGAGAATCAAGTTCCGCGCAGCGCTGCCGGCGTGCAGCTTGGCTCCGATGCCGTGTTGCAGGTTCAGGTGCTGAGCGCATTCTATGGCGCCGAGTATGGCCGCGGCAGCGGCGGCCAGCTCAATTCCATTACCCGCTCCGGCACGCCCAAGCTGCATGGAAATTTCTTTGAATACTTTCGCAACAGCAAGCTCGATGCCCGCAGTTTCTTTGACCCAGGCGCGAATCCTCCGCCGTTCAAGCGCAATCAATTCGGATTCACCCTCACCGGTCCGCTGGTGAAGGACCGGACTTTTTTCATGGGCAGCTTCGAGGCCCTGCGCGACCGGCTTACTGATACCAATGTGGATTTTTTCCCAGATGCGCTGGCCCGCCAGGGGATCATCACCGATCGCGCTGGAGCCGTGCTCCAGACCGTGAACGTGAATCCTCGCGTGGTGCCCTACCTCGGCATCATGCCACTGCCGAATTCGACGCCGCTGGGCGGAGGGCTGAGCCAGAACACCGCCGACCAATATTTGCCTACGGACGAAAATTTCTTCACGCTGCGCGTGGATCACAAGATCAATGATCGCGACAGCCTTTTCGCCCGGTACAGCTTCGATGACGCAGCGAGCACCGCCGCCGAAATCACCTACCTGTGGAGCGTGCTGAACGAAAGCCGTCAGCAATACTTCACGTTGGTGGAGTCGCACATATTCAGTACCTCCATGATTAGCGCGGTGCGCTTGAGTTTCACTCGTCCCGTGAACTCTCAGAACAGCCAGAGCGTGGAGAGTGTGAGTATCCCGCGCTCCCTTTACTTCGTGCCATCGGCGCCGCAGTTTGGCGTGATTACGGTTCCGTCGATGA
>CAMBEY010000092.1 GCA_945865705.1 Candidatus Sulfopaludibacter sp. SbA3 | reverse complement strand
TTAGCGGATAGTCGCGGACGATGCGGCTGTAATATCGAGAGGCTTCTTCTTCTTTTTCCTGGCCAGACTGACGGTCGATAGACCGTCCAAGATAGTACAGTGCCGTATCGGCTTTGCTGAAGTTCGGATAGCGCTCCACCAGCTCCGTCAGCCGAGGCTGTGCGGCGCGGTCGGCGAGGTTCAGGAAATAGAATCGTCCAATCTCGAAATTGCCGAGAGCCAAAACCTCCTGCACTTCACGAAGCCGCTGCTCCGCCACAGGCACAAAGGGTCCATCCGGATAATTCATCAACAGGCGCTGGAATTCTTGTTCGGCGCGGCGCGCGTGCGTGGGGTCGCGATCCGCCTTTTCCATGCCGCGGTAGTGAATCATGGCTACGCGCATTTGCGCCTCGCCCGCTTCCGGCATGGTGGGAAAAAAGGTGATGAAATCCCGGTACTCGGCTTCGGCTTGCGCCAGATCGGTGGAAGTTCCCTGGCGATACCAGGAGTCGGCGATGGCCAACTTGGACTTGGCTAGATATTCGCTATCAGGATATGTGTTGATCAGTGTCTGGAGCAGCAAGCGCGCTTCGGTAAACTTGTTGTGCTCCAGGAAGTCCGCAGCGCGGTCAAACAAGTCTTTGTCGGGCTGCTCGGAGTCGCTGATGAGCGGCGTATCAATTGCATTCCGGCGCAGGCCACAGCCGGAGGCAAATAGCACTCCAGCCAGCACCAGCAAGCTGAGCAAAGTACTCGTCTTGATTGAACCCAAAGTTGAAACCAAACCACCCTCCGGACGGCCTGAAGCCGCTTCCCTAATCTGCAAGTAACTATACTACGCCCGTGTGAGCATCGCTTCCTGAGCAAGGCGTGACATTAGTTGGACGCGAGACGCCGGGTCGGGGCTCCCGTAAACGCTGTTGCCCGCAACCACCCAATCAACTCCAGCACGTATGGCATCGGCGACATTGTCGGGCGTTAGCCCACCGTCTATCTCAATGCGAAAGTCCAGACCCCGCTCTTGACGCTTGCGATCCAACTGACGGACCTTATCCAGAGTATAGGGGATAAACTTCTGTCCGCCAAAGCCGGGATTTACGCTCATGATCAGAACCATGTCCACTAACGGCAGAATCTCCGAGAGCGTCTCGACCGGTGTGGCCGGATTAATGGCCACCCCCGCTTCCGTGCCACTGGCCCGCATCAGCGAGATGGTTCGGTCCAGATGCCGGCAGGCTTCCTGATGCACGGTTACCACGTCTGCGCCCGCCGCGATGAACTCCGGAATGTACAGGTCCGGGTTCTCGATCATTAGATGCACATCCAGTAGCAGGTCGGTTGCCCGCCGCAAAGATTTTACCACTGGAGGCCCGATGGAAATATTGGGCACGAAGTGGCCGTCCATGACATCCACATGGATGACCCGCGCGCCACCCTGCTTGACCCGCTCGATCTCCTCCCCAAACCTGGCCATGTCAGCCGAGAGGATCGACGGAAGAATTTCTATTTGCCTGGACATAACTAGTTCCTGTATGGACTGATTATTCTACCACACAGGATTGTATTTCAGGCTGGATGCACTACCTGCTGTATGGAATGCCTAGGATAATGCAATGTCTTTATAGGCTATCATTTATAGTTAAGCTGAGGATGGCGGGATAACCGTTATGAAAAAAATCCTGATGATTGAGGACGACCGGGACATTATTGAACTGGTGCGCTATAACCTGGAAAAAGAAGGTTATCGCGTGACCACCGCTCAGGATGGAGCCACCGGTCTCGCTCAGTTTAGAAAATCGCAACCCGACCTGCTGATTCTCGATTTAATGCTGCCGCGCATGTCCGGACTGGAAATCTGCAAAGAGCTTCGCCGCGACACCAAAGCGCGACGCATTCCGATACTGATGCTGACGGCGCGCGGCGAAGAGGCGGATCGCATTGTTGGCCTGGAACTGGGTGCCGACGATTACGTCACCAAGCCCTTCAGCCCCCGCGAATTAGTCGCCCGTGTGATGGCCTTGCTGCGTCGCGGAGAGACAGACTTACAGGGTGAAGCCGCCGTCGAAGTGGGGGGGCTAACGATTGATCCCACTTCGTATCGAGTGACTCGTTCCGGGAAGCATGTGATTCTCAGCGCGATGGAGTTCCGGCTGCTGCATTTTCTGGCGTCGCATCCTAATAGAGTGTTTTCACGGGACCGTTTGCTGGACGCCATCTGGGGGGCGGACCGCTATGTAATCCCCCGCAGCATCGACGTGTATATCCGCCGTCTCCGTGAAAAAATTGAGGAAGATTCACAGAATCCCGTTTTTCTTAAAACCATTCGCGGTGCAGGGTACATCTTTGAGTCTCGGTCCCACTAACCGTCCACGGCGTATTGGCCTGCTGTATCTGTTGTTCTGGATTCTGGCCGGGGCATTGCTCGAATTCTTTTTGCCACGCTCCGGCATCGGTTTTTCCAGTTTCTGGCTCAGGTTCGGACTGGTTGGATTCTTCATCCTCCTCGGCGCGCTTCCCCTCATCCTCCTGCTGCGACAATACGACCGACGGCTCGGCGGGATTCGCTTGTTCGCGGAATCCATGGTTCGAGGCGCTGTGCGCCCACTGGCGTTGCCGCTGAATATCGATGCGGCGCAGGGCAATCTCAACTTAATCGCTCGGGCCTTGAATGTTGCCAGCGCGGCGCACGAAGAAACTACCCGGCAGCTCACCGAAGAACGGAATCGCTCCGACGCCATCCTTCGGCGCATGGTCGAGGGCGTCGTGGTTATCGAGCCGGGGCAGAAGATCGTTTTTTGCAACGATGCCTTCGCGCAAGCCATGGGGCTGGTGGGAATGCAGCGCGCGGGACGCCTGCTGGTGGAGGTGACGAGGCAGGCGGGCTTGCTGGAACTCGTGCAGCAGGTGCTCACCTCGCGCGAGACGATTCTTAGCGAGGTAACCACCAGTTCGCTTCCGCCCAAGACTTTCGCGGTTACCGCCGCTCCGGTTCCAGTCGGCGAGACGACGGGCGTTGTCCTGGTGCTGCACGACATCACCGAGCTGCGCAAGCTGGAGCAGATGCGCCGCGACTTTGTTGCGAACGTCTCGCACGAATTCAAGACGCCGCTCACAGCCATCCAGGGATTCGCCGAAACGCTGCTTGATGGCGCGTTAACTGACAAGCAATCCGGTCCGCGCTTCGTGCAAATCATCCGCGATCATTCCATTCGCCTGAACCGGCTGACCAATGATCTGTTGCATCTATCGCTGATCGAAGCCGGCGCAGGAGGCATTGATAAGCGGACCGTGGCAGTTGCGGAATTGATCAGCTCCTGTATCGAAACGGTGCGCATGAAGGCGGAGAAGAAGAGCCTCAACCTGCAAGCGCAAATTCCCGAGGCCATTTCGGCCATCCATGGAGATCCCAACGCGCTGCGCGAAATCCTGATCAACCTCCTCGACAACGCAATTCAATACACCCCATCAGGCGGCCTCATTGAGGTCCGCGTGGCGGCCAGTGAAACGGGAGTTACCCTTCAGGTTGTCGATAACGGTATCGGGATCACGCGTGCGGACCAGAAGAGAATATTCGAGCGTTTCTACCGGGCAGACGAAGCTCGCTCGCGCGAAGTGGGCGGGACAGGCCTGGGACTCTCCATCACCCGTCATCTCGTCGAAGCCCACGGCGGCTCTATCCAAGTGGAGAGTGAGCTGGGTCGCGGGTCCACTTTTTCTGTTCATATCCCCCCATATCCCCCCATATCCCCTCTGACACACCAAGCGCCAATTAGTCTCCAACCATAAGGTTCGCTGCTCTTTTTCGTTCGTAACCACGTCGGTTCCCCGGAAGTTACTTTACTGTTTGACTCCTAATGAAATAGGGGTAATATGTGTTCACGATCGATCCGGGGTCAGCCGGACCTACTATGAGAGACATCGTTTCGGGGGAGAGTCGATATGACCACAGTCGCCATGAAAATCCGCAAGTCATTGCATCAGTACGGCATTTCAATTCTTCACTTGGCCGCCGTCCTGCTATTTTTGCAGCCGGTCCACGGCCAACTGCCCACGGCAACGATTCTGGGAGTTGTCCGCGATCCCAGCGGCGCGGTGGTGCCCGATGCCTCCATTACAGTGATTCAGACAGACACCGGCCTTACCCGTACCGGCCAGTCCGGTTCGGACGGACGCTTTCGTTTTCCTGCACTGCCCGTGGGCGCCTACGAGATTCGTGTCGAGCACGTCGGCTTCCAGGCGGAAGAGCGCAAGGGTCTTACGCTGGCCATCTCCGATGAAGCGGTGGTGAACTTCGCGCTGCAAGTCGGGGGCTTCGAGCAGACCATCTCGATCACAGCCGAGGCTTCGCTGGTGAACACAACTTCGGGCGCCATCGGCAGTCTGGTAACGGAACAGAAAGTCGCCGACCTGCCGCTCAACGGGCGCAACTATATTGATCTGGCGCTAATGCAGCCCGGCATTGTCCAACACAAGGGCATGTCCAACGCTTCCTCGACGGTAGGCACATGGTTCAGCAGCAACGGCGCGCCGCTGCGCTCGAATAACTATTTGCTCGACGGAGCCATCCTCACCAACAATACCGGCGCCACCTCGGCGTCGTCGGACGGTTCCACGCTGGGCATTGAGGGCATCCGCGAGTACAAGGTCATCACCAACTCCTTCAGCGCCGAGTACGGCCTGACCATGGGCAGCCAGGTAGTGATGGTCAGCAAGAGCGGAACGAATAATATTCACGGCTCGGTCTTCGAGTATCTCCGCAACAACATCTTCGACGCGCGCAACTATTTTGACTATCCCACCGCGGCGACTGGTCCGGACTTTCGTCTGCCGCCCTTGAAGCGGAACCAGTTCGGCGCGTCTGTCGGCGGGCCAATTCGCCGCGACAAAACTTTCTTTCACGCCGTCTTTGAAGCCTTGCGCGAACGGCTGGGCACCACCAACATCGCCAACGTAATGCATGCCGGCTGCCACGGCGCGGCCAATGGCGTGATCACCTTCGCCGCCTGCCCCGAGGTGGGCGCGGCGAATCCCACCACCACCATCGCTCCACAGATTGCGCCGCTGCTGGCATTGTTCCCCAATCCAAACCTGCCGGACAATGGCGCCACGGCCCGCTACAGCCTGAAGTTTGCGCAGCCCACCACCGAGGATTTCCTGCAATTCCGCGTGGATCACTCCTCCTCCAACAACAGCACTTTCTACGCGCGCTACAGCTTCGACGACACCGAGCAGACCAATCCGCTGAACTACGAAATCTACCAGCAGGTGCGCGACAGCCGCAGCCAGTCCGGAACGGTGTCGGAGAACCATGTGCTCTCGCCCTCGCTGCTGAATACCGTGCGCTTCTCCTATAGCCGCACCAATCCCGCGGTCCTTTCTTCGCAGGACCTGGTTGGGCCGCAGTACTCATTCCTGCCCGGCACGCCGATGGGCTCGCTGGCGATTACCGGAATCACCTCCATCGCGCCTGCGTCCAAGAGCCTGCAGCGGCGGAATATTCTGTCGTTGAGCGATGACATGTTCTACTCGCGCGGCAGACATTCGTTGAAGTTCGGCGCGCTGGTCAACGCCATGCACACTTACTCGAATGTAAACACGCAGGCGCTCGGTTCGGTCAGCTTCACCAATATGCGGAATTTCCTGCTCGGGCTGGCCAATACCTACAACGCCAATACCCCCGGCTCCATTCTTGACCGTACGTATCGTTACGAGACCGTGGGCATGTACCTGCAGGATGATTTGCAGTTGCGGCAAAACCTGACGTTGAATCTCGGCCTGCGTTACGAATTCATGACCGTGCCCAGCGAAACCCGTGGGCATGGCTCCGCCGTGCGGGACTTGTTCCGCAACCCGCTGCCTGAAATTCCTGGTGAATTCGTTCAGGGCGCCACGCTGGGCGCTCCGTTCAAGCAGATGTCGCTCAAGAATTTCAGCCCGCGTCTGGGCTTTGCCTGGGACGTGCGCGGCGACGGAAAAATGTCGGTGCGCGGCGGCTTCGCCCAACTATATGACATTGCCGTGTTCGGCCAGTCGCTCTCCATTGCGGTAACCGGCACTCCGCCGTTCTCCTCGGTCAGCGCCATCACCCAGCCGACGACGATTTCTCTTCCGCTGGTGTTTCCCGCCGCCACGGCGGGAAGATCGTTGCGGACTCTCGACTACAATCTGGAGCAACCGCACATCCTGGATTACCACCTGACCGTCGAGCGGCAGTTGCCCGGCAATATGGCCATCACCGTGGCCTACGCCGGCTCGCGCGGTCTGAACATCCTGCAAACCAAGGACGGCAATCCCACGGTGCGCGGCGGAGTCTGGAATGGAACGGACTGCGTTCCGGCCACCGGCTCCCAAGCCGCTTCCGCGGGGGACAATGCCTGCTGGCTGGGGCAGGGCACGGCGGTCACTGCGGCCAATCCCGGGGCGCTCAAGGATGTTCGCAATAGTCCGTATTGGGACGGCCTGGAATTCAAGACCGCGGCGGGGAACTCCTGGTACAACTCTCTCCAGTTCAGTTTGAACAAGCGATTGAGCAGCGGGTTCCAGTTCCAGAGTTCCTACACTTATGCCAAGGTAATCGATGAAACTCAGGGCCAGGCCGGCGCCGACAACGGCCAGTCCAGCATCTTCGGGGCTGATCCCAGCCGCCGCCAGACCGATCGCGCGGTCGCCGACTTTGACGCCACGCACAACTGGCGCGTCAACTCCATCTATCAACTGCCACAGTTCGCACCCAACGGCGGCGTGCTGGGCGTGCTGGTGAATGGCTGGCGGTTGAGCAACATCCTGTCGTTGCAAACCGGCTATCCATTTACTCCCGCGCTTAACACCAACCGCTCTCGCTCCGTGGTAAATACCGGCGGCGGAGGCATCGACCGCCCCGACATGGCGGCGGGCCGCACCCGCGACGACATCATCCTCGGCGGCACCACACGCTACTACGATCCGTCCGCGTTTACCTTGCAGCGCGTGGGCTTCCTCGGCAATGCCGGAAGGAATATCCTGCGCGGCCCCGGTCTCGCCAACCTGGACCTCTCCGCCACCAAGGAGGTCGCCCTCCCGCTGCTGGGCGAGACCGGGCGCATCGAATTTCGCGCGGAAGTGTTCAACATCCTGAACCGCGTAAACTTTGGCATGCCCAACCGCACCGTCTTCACAGGCGCGGTCGGCAACGCGACGGAAACGCCGCTAGCCACGGCGGGAAACATCATCGACACGTCCACCCGATCACGTCAGCTCCAACTCGCCCTGAAGCTGTATTTCTAGGCCCACTGGTTAGGGTGAGCTTGGGTAAGGATTGTGGAACATCTGGCGGGATCGCCTGGAAATGTTGCGCGTGGGTTGCTGCGCGGCCAACGTGTAATGTATAATTCTCATTGGTCGCGGGAGTAGCTCAGCGGTAGAGTGCGACCTTGCCAAGGTCGATGTCGCGGGTTCGATCCCCGTCTCCCGCTCCATCTTATTTTCGCCAGTCCTGACCGTTGCGATACCAGGGCTGGCGAGTTGTCTTATGTGGCCTGAATTTTGGCCTGACTCTGTCTGGCAGGCTCGGCGCGACGCCAGGGTTGACATGGCATCGTTGGCTGACGACAGAGCGCAACGAAACGCAACAGGGCGCGGTACCCAAGTGGTAAGGGAGAGGTCTGCAAAACCTTTATGCGCCGGTTCGAATCCGGCCCGCGCCTCCAGATTTTTCTCCGGTACTCAGCTTCCCCAACTTCCATCTAAGTTAAAATAACCGATCACGATGTAATGGCGATCGTCTGGACGATCTCAAGCGCCGCTGGAGGGAAGTGTGTCCAAAGTGGAACCGATACTGGTAGGCAGGAATGCGCAGGAGTTTTTTCTGCTGCCGGAGATGGCCAACCGCCACGGCCTCATCGCCGGCGCGACGGGCACGGGTAAGACCGTCACGCTGCAGCGGCTCGCCGAAGGTTTCAGCCGCATCGGCGTCCCCGTTTTCATGGCTGACGTAAAGAGCGACCTCTCCGGCCTCAGTCAGGCTGGCGGGGGGAATCCCAAAGTTGCCGAGCGCGTGCAGAAGCTGGGGCTGACGGATTTCTCTTATGCCGGCTGTCCGGTGGCCTTTTGGGATGTGTTCGGCGAGCAGGGTCATCCCGTGCGCACGACCGTCTCCGAGATGGGGCCGCTGTTGCTCTCGCGCCTGCTGAATTTGAATGACACGCAGAGCGGCGTGCTCTCGATTGTATTCAAAGTAGCCGACGATCAAGGGATGTTGTTGCTCGATTTGAAAGACCTGCGGGCCATGCTGACGCACGTTGCTGACAACGCCAAGGATTTGAAGACCACCTACGGCAACGTCTCGGCGGCCAGCGTGGGAGCGATCCAGCGTGGCTTGCTGACGCTGGAGGAACAAGGCGCAGAGCGCTTCTTTGGCGAGCCGGCGCTGAATCTCGATGACCTAATGCAGACCGATGCGCGCGGCGCTGGAGTCATCAATATTCTTGCCGCTGACAAACTTTTGCAGTCGCCGCAACTTTACACCACGTTTCTGCTTTGGTTACTGGCGGAGCTTTTCGAGCAGTTGCCGGAAGCGGGCGATCTTGATAAACCCAAGCTGGTTTTCTTTTTCGACGAAGCGCACCTGCTGTTTGACGATGCGCCGAAGGCGTTGCTCGATAAGGTCGAGCAAGTTGCCCGGCTGATTCGCTCGAAAGGCGTGGGCATCTATTTCATTTCGCAGAACCCGCTGGATATTCCCGAAGACGTGCTCGGCCAACTTGGCAACCGTGTGCAGCACGCCCTGCGCGCCTTCACGCCGAAGGACCAGAAAGCGGTGCGTTCCGCCGCGCAAACTTTTCGCGTCAATCCTGAACTGAATGTTGAAGCGGCCATTACCGAACTGGCCGTGGGCGAGGCGCTGATTTCGTTTTTGGATGCGAACGGTACGCCAGGAATCGTGGAGCGCGCGTTCATTGTTCCTCCGCACAGCAAAGTGGGGCCCATCCAGCCCGCCGAACGCCAGCAGGTCATTCAATCCTCATTGATCTTCGGACATTACGAGAAGATCGTGGATCGCGAGTCCGCGTACGAGTTACTGCAAAAGCGCGCGGAGCCTCCACCGTCCGTCGCGCCAACCATTCAGCCGCGCGCTGACCAACCCTATCCAACGCGCGCGCCGCGACCGTCTCCGCCGACCGAATCCAACTGGCCGCAGTCTGGCTCTGCCGGATACCCCACGGCGACTCCACGGCCGAGTGGCCCGGGATCGCGTGGCGGACGCCAGCCCGAGAGCCTCGGCAATGCCATGATGAAGTCCGTGGTGCGCGCTGCTGGCAGCTCGATTGGGCGACAGCTTTTTCGCGGTGTGCTGGGTTCATTGCTCGGCGGCAGAGGGAAATAATCGCGGCCCGGCCGAGTTGCATCCCTGTGCGCAATCCGCTACGATTTTATCGCCTCACTCACGGAATAAAATCAGGAGGAACTATGTCGATCAGTCAAATGATGTTGCCCGAATTTGATAATGAATGCGCAGAAACGCGCAAGGCGCTGGAGCGCATCCCGGAAGACAAGCTGGCTTGGAAGCCTCACGAAAAGTCGATGTCGTTTGGTGATCTAGCTTCGCATCTGGCGGAGGCGCCGGGCTGGATGGGTGTCACGCTACAGCAGGATTCTTTCGACATCGCGCCGCCGGGCGGAGAATAGTACAAACCGACGAAACTCAACTCGGGTAAAGAAATTCTTGCCATGTTCGACAAGAATATCGCCGCCGCGCGTGCGACACTGGTGGGTATCAGCGATGCGGACTTGATGAAGCCGTGGTCGATGATGAAGGCCGGCCAGGTGATGTTCACCATGCCGAAGATTGCTGTGGTCCGCAGTTTCCTGATGAACCACAATATCCATCATCGCGCACAGTTGGGCGTCTATCTGCGCCTGAACAACATTGCCGTGCCCGGCCACTACGGGCCCTCCGCCGACGAAACCATGTAGCGACAGTGCCGCGACCGTGAGG
>CAMBEY010000091.1 GCA_945865705.1 Candidatus Sulfopaludibacter sp. SbA3 | reverse complement strand
CCTTCGCTGCGCTCAGGATGACAGCAAATTAGATTGGTTGGGGGACCGATGGCACAGACGATGGAACTTGCGAAGACTGGGCGCGAGGTGATTCGCGATGATTATCGCTGCCTGATTGGCGGCGAGCTGGTCGGCGCACTGTCGGGCGCGACCGTGGCCACGCACAATCCTGCGACGGGCGAGAAGCTGGCCGATGTTCCCAACTGCGGCGCGGCGGATGTGGATCGCGCCGTTGCGGCCGCCCAGTCGGCGTATCCGGCGTGGCGGCGACTCACTCCGGTCGAGCGCGCTGTGTATGTACGCAAGTTCGCCGCGCGGCTGCGCGAGCGCGCTGAGACTTACGCCTGGATTGACTCACTCGACTTAGGCAGTCCGTTACAGGCTATGCGCAAAGATGTTGCTTCCGCCGCCGCGCTGAATGACTACTACGCCGGCATCGCACCGGAGATCAAAGGGGAGACCATCCCGGCGACGGCGACGACACTGAACTTTACTATTCGTGAACCCTATGGCGTGGTCGGGCGCATCATTCCGTTCAATCATCCCATCCTGTTCGCCGCGCGCATCGCCGCGCCGCTGATCGCCGGCAACACGCTGGTGATGAAGCCGCCGGAGCAGACACCGCTCTCCGCGCTCGAAATGGCTCGTGATGTGCGCGAGATATTTCCGCCGGGCGTGGTCAATATCATCAATGGCGACGGCCTCAACGTGGGTGCGCCTCTGGTCCGGCATCCGCTGGTGCGCCGCGTACACTTCACCGGCTCGGTCGAGATCGGCCGCGAAGTCGCCCGCGCCGCGGCAGAGGGGCTGAAGCCCGTGTCGCTCGAGCTGGGCGGCAAGAATCCCATGATCGTCTTCCCCGACGCCGACATCGACAAAGCCGTGGCAGGCGCGTTCAACGGCATGAACTACTGCTGGTCGCAGGGCCAGTCCTGCGGGTCCACTTCGCGGTTATTCCTGCATGAGTCCATTCACGACGAATTTCTCGCCAAGTTACTCGCCAAAGTGAGTACGGCGCGCATCGGTATTCCTACCGATGAGTCAACTGACATGGGCTGCCTGGTGACTGAGAAACACTTCAATCGCGTCATGTCCTACATTGAGTTAGGTAAGAAAGAAGGCGCAAAGTTAGTCGCTGGCGGCGGCAAACCCACTCAGCCGGAGTTACAACATGGTTACTTCGTATTGCCCACCGTATTCGATGGAGTCACTATGTCCATGCGTCTTGCTCAAGAAGAAATCTTCGGCCCCGTGCAGGCGGTGCTGACATGGAAGGATGAAGCCGATCTGCCTAAGCTCGCCAACTCCCTGAATTTCGGCCTGACGGCGAGCATCTGGACCCGCGACTTCCCGAAGGCCTATCAGCTGGCGCAGGAGATCGAAGCAGGCTTCGTGTGGATCAACGACGCAAGCCGCCACTTCGCCGGCGTCCCCTTCGGCGGAGTCAAGCACAGCGGCATGGGCCGCGAAGAAACGCTCGGTGATCTACTTAGTTACACACAACTCAAAAGCATCAACGTGAACCTTACATAGTGGAACTAATGCAAATAGCGACTCTAATTCGCAGCGGCTTCATTGTGATTGCGCTGATTGCTTCGGCGCAGTTCGGCGCGGCGCAGTTGCCGGATCGCCGGACTGGGTTGCTGGAGCTGCCGGAGCTGCGGGCGCACGTGGAGGCGGGGAAGATGGTGGATGAGTTCTCCACTGTGGTGTATGACGCGCCCGCGCGTGCAGCGAAATCCCGGCGTGTGCAAGCCGGCGAGCAGACAGGGCGGCTGGAGTTGAAGGAGCACGGTTACGAGGAGTACTCGGTTGTGGTGCTGGCGCGGCGCACGGTGGGCGGCCAGCGCTGGGCGCGCGTCGCGCTAGTCAGTGGGAGCGCATGGATTCCAGAGCCGCCGGGCGCGACGTTTCGCAGCTATGCGGATTTGGTGAAGGAAAGTCTGGCGTATCTGACCGAAGGCTGGGACGGGCGCGTGTGGGATTCACCCGGCGGCGTGCCGCGAGTGGTCGCGCGTCGCCAGATCAAGCGCCCCGAGCATCCGGCGGACATCTTCGAGTACCGCGAAGTGAATGGCCAGCTATGGTTCCACGTGAATGTATTCAGTGAGTCGCCCTGTGAGACGGAGCAGCCCGTGTCACTCATCTCAGGATGGGTCCCCGCCTACAACGCCCGCGGCCAGTGGACCACTGACTTCTACTCCCGCGGCTGCTGACAATTCGCAACTTGGTGCGGACTTAACCTGCTTGCACGGCAATGAATTGTGCGCTACCATTTGCCTATGAAACACCTTGAATTGGACCATCCAGTTCCGCTAACCGACGAAGAAGATGCCGCCACTCTTGCGGCCATTGACGAAGCTGCGGCGCAGCTTGATGCTGGGCAAGGTATTCCTCTCGAAGACTTGCGCAAAGAAATCGCTGGGCGATGTACGAAGTAATAATTTCGCCGCGTGCCCGTCACGATCTCCTCGAAATACTGGATTACATCGGCGATGACAGCGCCGCTGCGGCTGAGCGGTTTAGTGATGCCTTGCTCGCTCACACCGAATTGATCGGAGAGTTTCCTCACATGGGTGAGCCGATCGACGGGCGCCGAGGTGTTCGCAAAGTTCTGCATACGCCGGTGCGAATTTACTACCGGATTGATGAGGAATGAAGGATCGTCGAGATACTTCACTATTGGCACGCGGCGCGCGTTGAGCCTGACCTTCGTTAATCCTTCTGGTCACCGCTCCCTTCCGGTCGCGGCTCTGTCACAAACCAAATCTACATCGAGCCGTGCTTACGGTGGACCAGGTTGGTCCATTGCTCGTAGGGGACTTTGCGCGTCCACTTGAGCATGGTGTTGCTGGCGAACTGCGGCGTGTCGTTGTAGAAGAGGTGCTGCTTTTTGATGGTGAAGTGCGGTGCGCCGGCGCGGTCGGTGGAGGGGAGCGTGGCGTCGCGGCGGCCGTCGAACTCGATGATGCGGTAATTCTTGCGCTCGCAGATGGCGCGGTCCAGCGTGCAATCGGCCTTTAGCCATCGGCCATCCAGATAGACGGCGTTCATGCCGTGGAAGTCCAGTTCGTTCCCGCCCATCATCTCGTAAAACTTTCCGGTGATCTTGTAGTCGATGATGTCTTGAAACCCGACGCGCGCGGGGACGCCACTGGCGCGGCACAGCGCGGCGAATAGGGCAGCTTTCTGCATACAAAAACCATTGCCCAGCGCCAGGGTGTGCGAGGCGCGGAAGTCGGCGCGGGTGCGCACGGCGGGGGCGAAGTTGTAGGCGATCTCGTCGCGCACGAAAAGAAAGATTCGCCGAGCCGTCTCGCGATCATCGCGTGCGCCCGAAGTAAGCCCCGAAGTAAGTGAAGCCGCGCGGGCGCGAATCGCGGGGTGGTCCGAGTCAACGCAGTCGCGCGGTTGCAGGCTGGATTTCCAGTTCATTCGCTGATTCATAATCTGACATTGCACAATGCGGTAGCGGCCCGTGTCAATTGATAATTGGATTTGGTGATTATTCGATTAGGCTGTCATTCCGAGCGTAGCGAGGAATCTGCTTTTGCATTCCGTCAAGTGAAACCAAAAGCAGATTCCTCGCTACGCTCGGAATGACAACCGATAGATGGCGCGCTGGCTAGACCGTATTTACAGATGGTATAGAGCAAACAGAGCCGCGACCGGAAGGGAGCGGTTGCTCATGGGGCACGCCAGACTGCGCCGAACCGCTCCCTTCCGGTCGCGGCTCTGTTTCGCTTGACGACGCGTCCTCTACCCTGACCATGAAAATGGCCTAAGCATAGAAATGGTTCCGTGTCTTGCCGCGCGGCGGCGCTGGCCTCTATAATTGAGCTTTAGCATCTCGGCATTGCCCAACATAAGACAAAGTCAAGGGCAAGGAATCGGGTTCCGTACAACATGATTGGCAATCTACTGGCCAAGGTTTTTGGCACCAAGCACGACCGCGAGATGAAGCTGCTGGTTCCGCGCGTCGCGCAGATCAACGCTCTGGAGTCCGCGATGGAGCTGCTCTCTGACGAGCAGCTGCGGGGCAAGACGGCGGAGTTCCGCGCGCGTCTGGCCAAGGGTGCAAACGGCAAAGGCGAGACGCTCGACGACTTGCTCTACGAGGCCTTCGCCGTGGCGCGCGAGGCCGGGCGGCGCTTCCTCAACATGCGCCACTTTGACGTGCAGTTGATCGGCGGCATGGTGCTGCATTCGGGCAAAATCGCCGAGATGAAGACCGGCGAAGGCAAAACGCTGGTGGCCACGCTGCCGGCGTATCTGAACGCGCTCGACGGCAAGGGCGTTCACGTGGTAACGGTGAATGACTATCTGGCGCGGCGCGACTCGGAGTGGATGGGGCGGCTCTACAAGGCGCTGGGCCTGACCGTCGGCGTGATCGTGCATGATCTCTCCGACCAGCAGCGCCGCGAGGCCTACGCCTGCGACATCACCTACGGCACCAACAACGAGTTTGGCTTCGACTATCTGCGCGACAACATGAAGTTCAACCTGAACGACTGCGTGCAGCGCCGGCACAACTTTGCCATCGTCGACGAAGTGGACTCGATCCTGATTGACGAGGCGCGCACGCCGCTGATCATCAGCGGACTCTCCGACGTAACGCAGCCCGTATTTTACAAGGAGCTGAAGCCGCTGGTGGAGCGGCTGGTCAATAAACAAATTACGTTGGTGAGCGGGTGGCTGGAGGAAGCGAAGAAACTGTTCGAGGGCGACGAGGACGATCAGGAGCTGGCTGCGCAGAAGATTGTGCAGATCAAGCGCGGCGTGCCGAAGTTCAAGCCGATGATGGAGCTGCTCGAGGACAACGAGACGAAGCAGATTGTCGCGCGCCTGGAAAAGCGCGTAGGCGGCGACTTCGAGCGCGAGTTGCTGGAGCCGCTCTACTTTACGGTGAACGAGAAGAATCACATTGTCGATCTGCATAATTCGGGCCGTGCCGTGCTGGCCGCCGCGTTGAACGACGATCTGTCGCGCTCCGAGATGGCCTTCCAGGCGCAGCTAATCGAGCAGCGCAGCGACATCAGCGACGAGCAAAAGGCTCGAATGCTGCGTGAGATGCAGGAGACTTTCGACACGTTCCAGATTCTGGACATCGATGATCAGATCAAGAAAATTGAAGCGCGCACTGACATCGATGATGCAGAGAAGGCGGAATTGGTGCAGCGCGTGCCGAAGCTTGCCGAGCAGCGCTGGATCAAGAACGAGTCGATTCGGCAACTGCTGAAGGCCTACGTGCTCTACGAGAAGGACGACGAGTACGTGGTCCTGGACAACGCCGTGGTCATCGTGGATGAGTTCACCGGACGTCTAATGCCGGGCCGCCGCTGGTCGGATGGATTGCACGAGGCGGTGGAGGCCAAGGAAGGCGCGAAGATCGAGCGGCAGACGCAAACGCTGGCGACCATCACCTTCCAAAATTATTTCCGCATGTACAACAAGCTTTCCGGCATGACCGGCACGGCGGAGACGGAAGCGGCGGAGTTCGAGAAAATTTACAACCTGGAAGTGGTCGTGATCCCCACCAACCGCGAGCTGCGGCGCGTGGAAAATCCCGACATGGTCTATCGCACGGAGCGCGAGAAGTACAACGCGGTGGTCGAGGAGATACGCGAGTTGCAGGAGAAGGGCCAGCCCGTGCTGGTGGGCACTACGTCGGTAGAAAAATCCGAGCGGCTGAGCGAAATGTTGAAGAAGGGCGGCATCAAGCACTCGGTGTTGAACGCCAAGCAGCACGCGCGCGAGGCCGAGATTGTTGCGCAGGCCGGGCGCAAGGGCGCGGCGACCATTTCCACCAACATGGCCGGTCGCGGCACGGATATTTTGTTGGGCGGCAACGCGGAGTTCATGGCGCGCGACTGGCTGCGCAAGCAGAACATCCCGCCGGAGACGGCGACGCCCGAGCAGATGCAGGAAGCGGTTTCGCGCTTTACGCCAGAGGTCAAGCAGGAGCACGACGAAGTGGTGGCGATGGGCGGACTGCACATCATCGGCACGGAGCGGCACGAGTCGCGGCGAGTGGACAACCAGCTTCGCGGGCGCGCCGGACGCCAGGGCGATCCCGGCAGCTCGCGCTTTTATTTGTCGCTTGAAGATAACCTGATGCGCATCTTTGCCAGCGAGAATATCAGCAACATCATGAAGCGGCTGGGCATGGAGGAGGGTGTGCCGATTGAGTCGGGCCTGATTAGCCGGCGCATTGAGGCGGCGCAGAAGGCCGTGGAAGGTCAGAACTTCGAGGCGCGCAAGCATCTGCTGGAATACGACGACGTAATGAACAAGCAGCGCGAGGCCATCTACGGGCAGCGCGCGCAGTTGCTCGATAAAGAAGACCACAGCGAGTATGTGATGGACCTCACGGAAGACGTGCTTTCCGATCTGGTGGACGACCATTGCCCGAAGGACGCGCATCCCGATCAGTGGAACATGGACGGGCTGCGCAACGTGATCTTTGGCCAGTTTGGCCTGGACCTGAAGCATGAGCCCGCGGACATGGATCACGGAGTGGAGGCGTTGAAGGAATCGATTTACGCCAAGCTGGTGAAGAAGTATGAAGAGAAGGAAGCCGCGCTGACTCCGCAGGTGATGCGGCACGCCGAGCGCGTGATCCTGCTGCAAGTGGTGGACGCGCAGTGGAAGACGCATCTGCTGGCCATGGACGATCTGAAGGACGGCATCGGCCTGCGCGGTTACGGGCAGAAGGACCCGTTGGTCGAGTACAAAAAAGAGTCGTTCAAGATGTTCACCGAGCTGCGCGCGCGCATCGACGAAGAGGGTCTGCGCTTCCTGTTCCTGATGCAGCCGGTGGAGGAAGAGCAACAGGTGAAGGAGATTGAGCGTAAGCAGCAGCGCTCGCAGGCCGATTTAATTCTGCAAGGCGCCGACGACGGCGCGGCCGAGCCAGCGTCAAAAACCGTGCAGCGCACCGGCGACAAAGTTGGCCGCAACGACCCCTGCCCCTGTGGCAGCGGAAAAAAATACAAAAAGTGCCACGGGGCGTAGGTGCGGCCCGCTACTCAAGGTCAGTGACCGTGAACAAATTTTAGGGTTCAAGTGGAAAGTTGGAAAAGTGAAAATCGGCTAATTGTCGTTAAGGAAATCCATTTGTAGGCGTTGGTGAATGGGTGCTATAAGGTTGATAGGGAATGTCTGACGCAATACAAGATGCAGCTGCGGAGGCACTCAAGGAAGCAGTCCCTTGGCATACCGTAGGAATAATTACTAGGTCCAGTGCGGGAGACTGTGAGCAAGGGATTGGAACCGGTGCTGTAGTAAGGTGGCATAAGCATTCGCTCATTCTTACTGCAAAGCATGTCGTTGAAGGGACTCCACCTGAAGAACTGTGGTTCTACTTAAGGCCGGATGGAACCTTAAATACTCATGCTGTGCAGGATGTCAACCCCGCCAACATTGGGCTTGAGAGCCGAAGGCGGCTACCCGTTTGCGCCGTTGTGCTCAGCGAAGCTGAAGATTTAGCCCTCCTGGATTTGGATGTTCCCCCGACGGGCATTGATAATTTACGTTTTCACGCGCTGGATGGTGATGCCTCAACGCCACAGCCAGGTGAAATGGTTATTGTAGCGGGTTACCCCTCCGACCTTGGCCACCCGGTCGGCCAAGGAGCAATGGCAGCATTCCTGAGCATCCAAGCAACGTTTATTGAACAACCTCGTCCCTTGCATAATCACTCTCCCGCGAACCACTTCTTGGCGAGACATGAATTTTCCACCGACGGTATACACGCACGTGGGATCAGCGGTGCAGGGGTTTGGTTCCGTCGGATTATCTCATCTGGAATCTGGCACGCCAATTTGGAACTGGCAGGAATTGCTACGCATTACTATCCGGACGAGCAACTCTTGGAGGTAGTGAGAGTCGAGCGAGTCATTTCGTTCCTCCGATCTACGTACCCGGAAAATATAACCTTAAGTCTCGCTGGCGATAATTCGTGCGATTAGGCTTCATCAGGGAAATTCAATCGCAGACGGCATGCGCGGGCCGCTGGACAATCGATGTGCAATCCTTTATAATCGTCTTACTTTAATCTTACTTAAAGGAGGCGCACCGTGGAAACCACCAGGCTTTCATCCAAAGGCCAACTGATACTTCCCAAGTCCGTGCGGGATGCGCGGCATTGGGATGCGGGGACGGAGTTCTCCGTTGAGGCGGTCTCCGAAGGTGTTCTCCTGCGTCCGGTGAAGCCGTTTCCGCCCACCAAGTTTGATGAAGTGTATGGAATGCTGAAGTATAAGGGCAAGCCCAAAACGTTGCGGCAAATGGCCAACGCGATCAAGAAGGTCGTCAAGGAGCGCCATGCGCGCGGTCGATACTAACGTAGTCGTCCGCTATTTGGTGCGGGATGACCTGCGTCAGGCCGAACAAGCCAGGGCGCTGATTCAGCGGGAAGCTGTCTGGGTTGCCAAATCCGTCCTGCTCGAAACCGAATGGGTGTTGCGGGCGACGTATAGTTACTCTTCCGCTTCCTGTGCGGAGGCGCTGAAAGCTATTGCGGGTCTTCCCACGGTAACTGTGGAGGACGAAGCTGCCGTGGAGAAAGCCTTGCGCTGGTTCCAGTCCGGCCTGGAGTTTGCCGACGCCCTGCATCTGGCCAGTTCTGGCGATTCAACCCAGTTTGTAACCTTTGACCGGAAACTGGTTCGATCCGGGAAGCGGATCAAAGGCGTGGAAGCCGTATTTCCATAAAGGTTCGTATGACCATTACCTCACAGGCACCGGCGCGGGTGGATTTGTCGGGCGGGACGCTCGACATCTGGCCGCTCTACTTATTCCACGAAAATTCTCAGACGGTTAATTTTGCGATTGATTGCTATGCGCGCTGCCGCGTGTCTTCTAAGGAAGGTGGTCGCCGTGACGGACGGATCGAAGTTGTCTCGCGCGATCTGAAACGCGGCGAGACGTTCGCGTCGTTCGATGAATTGCTGCGCGTTGCGCGCGCGAAGAAGCTCAAGTTGCCGCTGCCCGCGCTGCTGATTCGTGCATTCGCCCCGCATCTAAATGCAAAGCAGGGACTCACGCTGGAGATGGAGTCGGGCGTGCCCGCCGGCTCGGGGCTGGGCGGATCATCGGCTCTGAACATCGCGATTTGCGGGGCGCTCGCGCGCTTCACGGGCAAGAAATTCGCGCCGGGGAAGCTGATCGAGATTGCGCGCAACGTGGAGTCGCAGGTGCTCGGCGTGCCCGCCGGCGAGCAGGATTACTACTCCGCGATGTTCGGCGGCTTGCAGGCGATTCATCTGACGCCGCACGGCATCGAGCCGGAAAAGCTCCCGGTCGCCGCTGACGAAATGAACGCGCGCTTCGTGCTGTGTTACACGGGGCAGTCGCGGCAATCAGGGATCAATAACTGGGAAGTGGAGAAGGCGTACATCGACGGGCGGCGCGACGTGGTCCGCCACTTCGCGCGCATCGCGGCGATCGCGGCGGAGATGCGGTTAGCGTTGATCGAACACGACTGGCGCGCGGTGGCGCGGCTGGCCGGGGCGGATTGGGCGGCGCGCAAGAAGGCTTGGCCGGGCATCACCACGGAACAGATCGACCGGCTGATCGACATCGCGAAAAGCAACGGCGCGCGGGCGGGGAAGGCCTGCGGAGCAGGCGGCGGCGGGTGCATCGCGTTTCTGGTGGATCCGGAAGCCAAGGGCCGGGTGGCGGCGGCGTTGACGGCGGCGCGGGCGCAGATTCTTCCGGCGCGCGTCGCGCCGCGCGGGTTGCAGGTACTGACGGAGAAATAGCGACCGATCGCGGCTCCGATACGCCACCACGGAAAACGCTCAAACACTCGGTAGTGGGTCAGTCTGAAATGTCCCAGACATTTAGAACCTCATTTAACAGAAGTTCATCCTGAGCACGGTCGAAGATGCCGTTTTGAGCCCCGGTAGGGGCGGGCAGATAGTAGCCCCGGGCGTAAGCCCGGGGTTGCCGCGCATAGAG
>CAMBEY010000090.1 GCA_945865705.1 Candidatus Sulfopaludibacter sp. SbA3 | reverse complement strand
ATGAGCCCCGGAGGGGCGACAGAGGCTCTCGCTGAATTCTGTCGCCCCTCCGGGGCTCACCGATGTCTTCCGCTGCTGACCCATGGTTCACACCCTGGGCTAGATTCTGCCGCCCCTGTGGGGCTCGGCTGGAACACGTATCACATATCCCACGTAGCTCATGCGCTGCTGCCGGAGTTCGCTATTGAATGAGTCTTTATCTTCCCCGCCCATTTTCCCGGCGGGAGCGTCCCTGATCCGAGTTTCCACCGCGCTGAGAGCGAGAGTCGGGACGGTTCTCGGCAACCCTTGCGTTACCCCTTGGGCGAACTCCTTGGTTATCCCTTGAGTTATCCCTGGGGTTATCCCTTGCTTCAACTCGACGTTCAACTCGACGCTCAACCCTACGTTCAACTCTACGCTCAACTCGTTGTCTGTCCCGGGGGCTGGCAAATCTTGGAACAGCGATTCTGGGTGCAATCACAATCCGGGGAGCAACCACAACTCTGGGCGCGTACCTGGGCATATCGCGGTAATAGGGGCGCGGGTTGCCATAGATGACTACGCGCGAGGGATAGCGCGGGTTATAGAATCTGTCGCTATAGTAAGTGTGTCGCGGATAGTGGCGATACTCGAAGTAATACGCCGGAGCGGGCGCGTAGATGCGGCGGGAACTAACTCGGCTGACTCGACGGGCCAGCACCTGTTGGTCGTAGTCATCCTGCTGGACTGGCAGGAACGCATGTGCGGAGCGCTCCGTCGAGATCGCCAGAGGCTCCAGCGTGCGGAACGTCAGCGTGGACTCGGCGTAAATTTCCACGGCTTTTCCTCGCGTGGAAAGAACTCCGATGGCGGATGCGGCGGCGCCTGCCAAGGCTCCAATCCCCGCGCCTCTGCCGCCATCCACTGAAGCGCCGATGGCCGCGCCCAATCCAGTAATGGTGGCGATCGTTGCGACATCATGCCCGACTGAAGTGGGGCCTTCGTACTCGATCCATTGTGTCAGCACCGGCAATTGCTGGCCGTCGACGAGGCTGATCTCAATCAATTCCAGGCCCAGGCTGGAGGTTCCCTTGTTGCGCCCCGCGGGCTGCACATCCGCCACCCTGAGCGTGGCGATTTGACCTCTGCGGGCAATGACGAATCCATCCACCACCAAAGGTTGTGTCAGCGTTGCGGTGACAATCTCTCCCGGGTAGCTCCGGTCGCTGGAAATGGACTGATTCACGCGCGCGGCAATCCACGTTCCGGCTGGCAAAGTAAGATTGGCGGACGGCTGCCACTCGTCATATTGCGAGTAAGACTGTGAGTCTGGCGGTACGTTCGGAGTTTGAGAGATTGCAGGTGTCGTCGCAATCAGGGCAATCAGGCCCAGCCAAAGGATGAAACCTGCGAAAACACCTAACCTCGTAAAATGAAGACGTTGCATGATAATCCCCTTTCCCCGACAGGAACTCGAACATATTCACTATTACTGAGAACACGGCCCAGGATGAATAGTTGCGCGGGCGCGGCGGGTATGTAGTGCGGGCGCTGTTTGATGGGCACCTGAATTAACAGGAAGCTCTGCAACGGCACCATTGGCGGAGCACCGACAAAACGGTCCCGGCAGTGGGTGGTCACTCAATACGCAGGGTAACTTTGTTGCTGGCGATGCTGTCCTGTTGGAGATATAGTTCCACTTCAGCGCCGGCGGGAGAGTCGGCGGGAATGCGCAGATTGATCTGGTAGAGGCCAACGAATCCTGGCGCCAGACCTGCGAACTCCACTGTGGCGGGATCTCCGCCGACAAAAGCTTGCACCGGGATGGCGGTTACCGCCGGCGGACTGGCTGGTGAGTTGGTGCCGGACGCTACCGGGGGAGTCGTCGCGCCAAAGCCTGTACCGTAAACAATCACCACCTCGCCGCGGCGTGCCGGGTTCGTGTTGTTGATGGGACGCCCTTGGGAATCGGTGATTAGCCCGGCACCTTGCTCGCTGCCATCCACCGTGAAAATACCCGGGCTGGTCCGCGCGAGCATGACGCTTTCAGGTGGGCTGGCCTTCCCGTTGACGATGACCACTAAAGGCAATTCACTACCCACAGGGGTCTCGAAAGGAATCTGAGCATTCAGATGATCGGAGTCTGAAAAATAAAGAGGCACCGCTTGCCCGCCCAGGTTGACGGATACGCCCGCCAGTTGCGTCGGCAAGGGAACCGATGTCGCACCGCCCGGCAGGGCCGCAAGATTGCTTCCGAAGACCGAGAAGATTTGGCCAGGAGCGAGATTCCTGAAGTTCCCTGAGCCGACTCCACTGACTCCGCCATTCTGATTCACGACGGGAGTCTGCAAATTGGAGCCGCCTCCGCCGGTGGAGGCGCCGGTGGAGGCCACCACCGTCTCTGACCTTCCGGCAACCAGGCCACTGCCCGTGGCAGTAACGAAGATGGGATAGGAGCCGGTAGATTCAAGATTGTAGTTCGCCGAGTACTGACCCTCCCCGAGCGCCTGGAGTGTTAGATATTCCGCGCCACGTGGAGTGGCGATTGTGGCGATCACCGAGGAGCGAGTCACGGGCGACCCGCAATTATCCACCACCACGGCGCGGATGCCGGCGGGCCATCCGACCGGCAGTTGAAGATTGTTGGTAATGCTGGTGATATGCGGAGTCTGCCGTTCCGGGGCGCACACGGCGCGGCGCGGCGCTCCGGAATCCTGCGCGGCGCCGACATTCTCGCGAATGCTATCAATGGCCGGCGCCACCACCAGCAGCGCCACCACTTCGGTGGTATATCCAGTGTCGAATGAAAATGCGACTCGCCCCGTATAGTTCCCTGCCGGCAACCCGCCGGGTGAGGCCTGAACCAACACCTGCGTGGGGTCTGCGGAACTGGTGATGGTGCCGATGCCGGAGGAGATGCTGAGCCAGCGCGCGCCGTCATCCGTTCGGGCCGAGGCCACATAGTTTAGGGCCGCTCCACCGCTGCTGGCCAGATTAATGGCCGCCACTCTTCCGCGAGGATCTCCGGCCGTTGCTGTAAACACCAGGCCGCCGGGCTGGAGGATGGGGACCGGCCCGGAGCCGGCGCTTTGCACGCGGAGTCTGGCCAGGAATATCTGTGGAGAGTTGACGGCGCCGGTCGCGGTGATGGTGACCAGAGAATCATAAACTCCGGCGCGGAGACTTTCTCCGGAGAAAGCGGGGCTGGCGGAAAGGGTGATCCGAGTGGTAGCGCCACTCTGCGTGCTGCCCGTCAAGCGCGATATTGAAAGCCATTGTCCGCCGGATAGCGGAGTGACGGCAGCAGTCCAATCCATCGCGCCGGAGCCGGTATTGATGATTCCCAGGCTCTCCGGTAACAAGAACGAACTCGCTTCGCTGGTGGTGAATACCAGTCCGGTCTGGCTGAGGCGCAGAACGGGTCGAGGCTCATCGAGGATCATGGTAACGGAAATCGTGGAACTATCCCGCCCCTGTTGACCAGGCGATTGATTATTGAAACGCACCTCACCTTGATACGTTCCCGCCGGCAGGGACAATGGGGTGGCGGTGATCGAAATGATGGCGGCGTCCGTCCCGCTTCCTGGGGAAACGCTGAGCCAGTTTCCGCCGCTGCTCGTTGTGACAGAAGAGTTGTAGACCAGTGTCCCGCCACCTTGGTTACTGAGCAGGACCGTTTGAGAAACGGGAGTGTTGGTCCCCTGAATGACGCGGAAACTAAGCTGTTGAGGGCCTACTTCCAGGTTGGGTTCAATTCCTCCGCTGACCACCAGGGAGATGGAAATGGTTGTAGGCGAATTTTTTGCGCCGGGCGCGGTAATGGTGATGCGGCCCGCGTACGCGCCGGGGGCCAGCCCGGTGCTATCAGCTGACACCGGAACCAACGCGGGCGTGAACCCGGCCTGACTGCCGCCAGATTGACTGCCAATAGATAGCCATCCCGATCCGGTCAATACCTGCACGGTCGCAGCCCAAGCTGTTCCCGCGAGATTGCTGCTGCCAATCGCGACATTCTGCTCTGGCGGCGCGGGGCCGCCCTGGTTGGCAGTGAAGTTCAGGACCGCTGGGCTGACGGACAACGCGGGAATCACCTGTGTACTGGAGATACGGCGCAAGCGGTTATTGATTGTATCGGAAAACAGGAGATTGCCGGAGGCATCCACGACCAATCCATCAATGAGGGAGATGCGCGCCAGCGTCGCCAATCCTCCATCGCCTGAATATCCTGGAGCCCCGTCTCCGGCGACGGTAATCAGTGTGCCGGTGACAAAGTCCGCTCGCCGGAGGCGATTGAATCCGCCCATATAGAGCTGCCCGGCCTCATTCATGGTCATCCCTACGACGGTGATTCCATTGACGGCGGGGGCGATGGTTCCGGTCGCAAGAAACAGTACTCTGACTCGGTTGTTGCCCGAGTCGGCTATGAAGAGTCGGCCTTGGTTATCCAGAACCAGGTCAGTCGGATAATTTAGCAGTGCGGCGGTTGCCGGACCTCGATCACCGGAATTTCCCGCGCTTCCGGTTCCGGCGATGGTGGTGATGATTCCATTGGAGCCCACGCGGCGAATGCGATGATTGCCGCTATCGGCGATATACAGATTGCCTGCACTATCGCTTATGACCGCAGAAGGTTGGTTCAACTGCGCCGCGATGGCCGGACCGTTGTCGCCGGCATATCCCTGCGTCGCGGTGCCCGCGATGATTTGCAGATTGCCGTCGGGGGTGATCCGGCGAATCAGTCGAAATGAGTCCGAAAGAATGACGGCACCGCCGGAGTCCAGGGTAAGGCCTCGTGGAAATGCGATGGGAGTGGTGGTTGCCGGACCCTGACTGATCGCGAAGGCCACCGCGCCGGTTCCTGCGATGGTCGTTGTCAGGCCCGTTCCGGGACCGCCAATGCCAGGTGCAATTTTCCGTATGCGATGGTGCGCAAAGTCCGCCACATAGACGTTACCGGAGCGGTCGATGGCCAACTTGGCTGGCTGCGCGATAGCGGCCGTCTCCGCGGGAGCCTGGTCGCCGACGGCGGAAAGATTCCCCATTAGAATCGAAAACACATTGCTCGCCAGGTCCAGCGAGCCCACCAGATGGTCGCCGCTCAGTGCAAAATAGAGGCGGTCGCCAGCGGGACTGCCCGCGGGACTGATAGCGATCTGCTCCACATTGCTGGAGAGTTTAATCGCTCGGCCATCCCGATTCTCTCCAAGAAATTCGGCGCCACCGCCCAGAACGGTGGTGATGGTGCCCGTGGCCGCCGATATCTTGCGAAGCTTCGCCAGCACCCCCACATAGAGGTCGCCATTGGGCGCCAATGCCAAGCCGCGTGGATGATGAAGTATGGCCGCTGCCGCTGGACCGCCGTCGCCGGAATCTCCTAATGAACCTCGCACGCCAGCCACTCGCCGCAATAATCCGGAGCTGGCCTCGATGCGGTACACCACATTGTCACCTTCGTCCGTGAACAGGACATTGCCGCTGGGGTCCACGATGAGGGCGCTGGGATCATTTAGCTGGGCGGATCGGGCGGAAATGTTTTCGCCGACGACAGTGGCGTTCGGGCCTCCCGCAAGAGTGGTGATGATGCCGGTGATGCGATCCACTCGGCGAATGGCTCGATTCCCCCGGTCCGCAATATAGAGATGACCGACGGCATCCAGCGCCACCGCGGTTGGCAAGTCTAGCTGTGCACGTATGGCGGGCCCTCCATCGCCGGAATATCCAAACGTGCCGTTGCCCACGATGGTGGTGATTCGCCCGTCGGGGGAGAGTCGGCGAATCCGATTATGGGTATCGTCGGCAATGAATACGTTGCCTTGGCCATCCACCGCCAAGCCGACTGGAGAAGTCAGCGCGGCTGTCCGGGCAGGCAATGAAGACAGATCGTCAATCGCTGTGCCCCCGCCTGCGACGATGGTCGTTACCGCCGTTGCCAGATGCATTCGGCGGACCGTGCCGCTGCCATCATCTCCGATGTACAGGTATGTGCCCGTGGGATCAGCCGCCGCCGCACGAGGCACCACCAAGGGTGTCTGGCGGGCCGACCGATTATCCAGCGCGGAAATATTGCCGGCGATGGTATCAATGATCTGGGCAGGCAGGCGAGTGCCGCCGAGAAACAACCCGAGAAACAACCACAGTCCCGTGAGCAGAAGTATGGATGGATGGACCCGGCTGGGGGTGGCGCTATTTTTGATCAGAACATCGCGGTTGGCCATAAAGTAATTTCCGATCATGGAATCCAGCCTGAATTGTACAACAAATGCTGCTCCCGCCATTCAGTGTTGTTTGCTTGCTCCAGTGTTGCTCGGTTACTCCAAAACCAGATTTTCGCCGCATGGATTGAGCACGGCTGTCGATGGGGGTTAAGTGAGGCAGTCATTCCTGCCTGCCCTCCGGAGGACAGGTCTGGAGACCTGTCCCTACCTTGAGAGCGCATACGGACCCACTACCTGGCGGCGGGCAGTGTCTCAGTTTGAAATTCCCTAACCGTGAAATAATGTTGTCATCCTGAGCGCAGCGAAGGATCTGCTTTGTTGCTGCGAAGAAAGTAAAAGCAGATCCTTCTCTCTGCTCAGGCGCTACGCTCAGGATGACAACGTTCTAAATGTCGTTCTGAATGTCTGGGGAATTTCAAACTGAGTCACTACCCGGCGGCGCCGCTTGCTTGACGAGTCGGATCGGGCGATACTTTTTAGTTGGAACTTGTCCGAAGACAGATCGTCCGTCGGAGCGCTCCGACGCATTTGTCATGAAGTCAGAATCATGGGCACCAAAGATCACGGGAGCGACAGATCATGACACAGGTTCGTTCGATTCTCTTTCCCGGCGGCGGGCCGCAGCTCAAGGAGTCGCTGGCCGACTATGCGCGGCGCGGCGGGTTTGAGGCTTACAAGAAAGTGCTGGCGGCGGGCCGGCCCGATGCGGTGATCGAGGAGCTGGTGAAATCGCGGCTGCGTGGGCGTGGTGGCGCGGGCTTTCCGGTGCATCAGAAATTGGCGCTGTGCGCGGCAGCTCCGGGCGAGGAAAAGTATGTCGTGGTAAATGGCGGCGAGGATGAGCCGGGGTCGCACAAGGATCGCACGCTGCTGACCTACTCACCGCAGGCCGTGCTGGAAGGGACGCTGCTCGCGGCCTATGCCATCGGCGCGGACCGGGTGATCTTCTACATCAACGAATCGTACGAGTCGGCGCATCGGCGCGTGGGGACGGCCATCAATGAGGCGCGCTCGCTTGGCTACATTGGGCAGAACGTGCTGGGCTCAGGCTTCTCGGTTTCCGTGGATGTGCAGCCAGCTCCGAATCCTTACGTCGCGGGAGAAGACACTGCCGTGCTGGAGTCGCTGGAAGGCCGCGCGCCCAAGCCGCGCCAGAAGCCGCCCTATCCGGTAACCGCGGGCCTCTACGGCAAGCCCACCATCGTGAATAATGTTGAGACTTTCGCCAACCTCCCGCCCATCATGCTGCACGGCGGCGATTGGTTTCGCGCCATCGGCACCGAGGAAAGCTCCGGGACGATGCTATTCACGCTGAATGACGAATGGAACAATCCCGGCGTCTACGAGCTGCCCTTCGGCGCCACCGAGGGCGAGTTGCTGAATACGCTCGGCGGCGGACTGAAGAGCGGCGAGACGCTGCGCGCCTTCCTGCCCGGCGGGCCGTCGAGCGCATTTCTATTGCCTGACCCCAATCGTATCTTGAGTCCCGAAGCGATCCGCGCCGCTGGATCGTCCATTGGCTGCGGAGTGATGCGCGGTTACGGCGAGTCAGCCTGCATCATGTGCGCCGCGCACGAGATCGCGGCGTTCTTCAAGAAGGAATGCTGCGGCCAGTGCCCCGCCTGCCAGATGGAGACCAACATGCTCTTCATGACGCTGGATCGCCTGCGTCAGGGGCAGTTGCCGATCGCGGGTCTCGCGCAAGTCCCCACCGTGCTGGCGTTCAATAAAGGCAAGGGATTTTGCAGCCTCATCAACATGCCCGGTCCTCCCATCACCAGCGCCATCAAACTTTTCCCCGAAGACTTCGAGGCTCACGCGACCACCGGCAAGTGCCGCGGCAAGTAGCGGCGGGGTCGTTGCCGCGTCTTCACGTTGTCATCCATTTCGGAAACTGGAATGGGCTGAGACGCGTATAATGAGCGAATGTTTGCCAATGCCAATGCCGTGATTCTCGCGCTGTTCCTCGCCGCCTGTATGGCCGGTTGTACGCTGCGCGCTCCATCCTACCGCGCGCATGTGGATCAGGAAATTCAACAACGCACCGGACACGGATTAAGTCCGGAGACAATCGAGCCGGGGTCGCAGACCCCGGCGGGAGTCTCCCTATCCGATGGCCTGACAGAGGAAGAGGCGGTCGGGATCGCGCTGTGGAATAATCCCGCGTTCCAGGCTGACATGGCCCAACTGGGACTGAGCCGGGCGGAACTGGTGCAGTCCGGGTTGCTGCGCAATCCGGTCATGAGCCTGCTATTTCCCGTCGGTCCCAAGCAGTTGGAGATGTCCGCGAACTGGGCGATCGAGGCGATTTGGCAGCGGCCTCGGCGCATTGCGGCGGCCCGGTTGGATCTGGAGCGGACCGCCGAGAGTCTGATCTCCAACGGCCTCGATCTGGTGCGCGACGCGCGCATCGCCTACTGGGAAGCGGTGGTGGCGGAGAGGCGCGCGCTGCTGGCGGAAGAGTCATCGGCGTTGCGTGGGCGGATTGCGGAGCTGGTGGAATTCCGCTTGCGTGCCGGCGACGTGAGTGAGTTGGAATCTTTCGCCGCGCGCACCGAGCGGGATGTCGCTCAGGAGCAAGCCGGGCGTTCTAAAAATGAATCAGCCATCGCCAAAGAGCGGCTACGCTCCATTCTGGGACTTGGCCCCAAGGCATCAGGAGTCGCATCAGGACTTGTATCTGGATTTGAGATTACACCCGTCGAGCGGGAGGTACCCGCGCTGCCCGAAGTGAGCGCGGTGGTCGCACGGGCGCTGGCATCTCGGCCCGACCTGCGAGCGATTGAACTGGGGCTGGAAGCCGCTCGGGAGCGAGTGGGCCTGGATCGCTGGAGCTACCTGAATGCCACCGTCGTCGTGGATGCCAACGCGAAGGGCACGGAGGGTTTTGAGGCTGGTCCTGGTTTGCAGGGCAGCATTCCAATCTTCGATCGCAATCAGGGATTGATCCAGCGAGCGGATGCCGCCGTGGAAAAAGCAACCAAAGATCAACTGGCTTTGAAGCATCGTATCGAGCTGGAAGTCACTGAGTCATACGCCAGAGTAATACAGGCTCGTGAGTCACTCGACTCCTGGCGGCGTACTATTCTCCCTTCATTAACTGAGTCAGTAGGCCTAACCGAGCAGACTTACAATGCCGGCGAAGTCTCCTATCTCTTCTATCTCGAATCCACGCGGCAGCGCCTGGCGGCCCGCGGGAGTGAGTTGGATGCCCAATTGTCACTGCGCCGGGCATTGGTTAGTCTGGACCGCAGCGTAGGAGCGAACATTGACATACAACCATAAGTATCTGCTCATTGCCGCTGTGAGTTCGCTGATGGGCCTCGCGGGATGCAGTCAGTCACCCGCGGGAGCGCAGACCGCCAGCGCTCCGCCGCCAGCGAAGGTTTCGCCGCCGGCGCAGGCCGGCGATACCGCCACTGTTACACTGACACCGCAGGCCGAGCAGCGACTGGCGATCAGTCTGGGAACAGTCGAGCGGAAAGCGGTGGCGCGCAAGAAGACGTTCGGCGGCGTGGTGGTTCTCCCGCCCGATGGCTTGGTCGTCATTTCCGCGCCTATGGCTGGGCGCATCTCCGGCGCGGAATTGAACCGTGTGCCTGCAGCGGGAGCGCGAGTGCGCCAGGGCCAACCGATTCTGCAACTGACTCCACTAATGCCGCCTCAGTTTGATCTCCGGCTTCAGACGGAAAAAGAAATCACTACCTTGCAGGCGCACATGGAAGTGGTGGCGGCGCGTGAGCAGAGGACGCGACAGTTGCTCCAGGACCGCGCGGGCAGCGCCCGTGCGCATGAAGAAGCGCAGG
>CAMBEY010000089.1 GCA_945865705.1 Candidatus Sulfopaludibacter sp. SbA3 | reverse complement strand
ACTACATTGCTTGCCGTCAGGCGTGGTGATTGACGATTTGCCTGCACCAGACAAAGTGGCCGCCAGGCATTCCATGCAGCCCGTCCAGCCGCCACTGTGAGCATCGCGCGCCATCTCGTTCGGGAACCCTTCGTGGGTCAGGACAACTTTGGTGGAAGCACCTTGCGCGTGGAACTCCACGGTAACCATCGTCTCCGGCAGATCGGGCATGCCGCCGTTTTTCCAATTCCAGGTGTAGACGAGCCGCTCCGGCGGCGTTACTTCGCGGAATGTGCCCGTTGTAAAAACGGTTCGCCGTCGGGCAGTTGGCGCATGGCCAGACGATAAACTCCGCCGACGCGCAGGTCTATCTCCGCGCTCGGACACTCATGTCCCGGCGGCCCCCACACAGCTTCACCGCTTGCGGGTCCGTCCAGGCGCGGAAGACTTTCTCGCGCGGCGCCGCGAAGACGCGCTCAATGCGGAGCTTCGTCGTGGCCGCATTGCTTTGGGTTGTTTCCATTTCTCAGTGTCTTCCTCTGATGTTTCAGTCAGGTTAAGATATCGCTCCAGTGAATCGAACTGCTCTTCCCAAAACTTGTGGAAGTATTCAATCCAGCGGACGGCCTCGCTTAGCGGTTTGGCGGCAAGGGTACATCGCTGCACACGGCCCTGCTTGCGCCGCTCGACCAGCCGCGCTTCGGCCAACACGGAAACGTGTTTCATCACCGCGGGCAGGGACATGCGAAACGGCTCGCCCAGTTCGGAGATGGAGGCCGGCCCGCGAGCCAGCCGCGCCAGCATCGCGCGACGCGTTGGATCAGAGAGCGCCGCGAAGGTGCGGTTCAACGACCGGATGGAATACTTAACCATGTGGTTAAGTATAGACGGAAGGCGACTGGTGTCAAGGGAATTTTAGCGGGAGCAAATAGGCGAGGTGACTTTGTGCGTGGTTGGGTGCGCGACTGTGCACGCGGGTGGCTGGCAATTAATGCTTGGTGGTTTTCACTTTGCCGCGCAGCGGAAGCTGCAGGCTCTTGGCGGGAATCCTAGTGTTGAGCTTCAACCCGCGGTAGCGCGCGATGAGGTAGTCTTTGCTGGGCTCGTAGAACTTTTGCTGAATGGGCTGCCAGGTTTGCGGCGAGAGCCACAACTCAATTCGCGTGAGCTTGTTTGCGACGCCCTGCGACTTGGGCGTCAGGTCCAGACGAATCGCCTCTTCACCGTCCACGCTCTCGCGACCCTTGTATATGGCCTGGTAGGATTTCTGCAACTCCGAGCCAGACGTCCCGAAGCCGAGCAGCAGGAACTGTTCCAGCATGTTCTGATTCTTGCCGAGCGAGAACTCCTGCACCTCCGCGATTTTCGGCTGATAGAGTTGGACCTTGCCGTCGGAGAACAGCACGAACTTCTCACCCGGGTGGGTGAAGGCCAGCATCACGCGCAGCTTGCCTTTGGACTTTTCGAAGAATATCTTGCCGCGCTCGGTGGAGAAATCGTTCACGATCACCGTTACCTTGGTGTACTCGATGTCGCCGGTAACGGAGGCGAACTGTGCGGCAGCCTGATCCATGCCCGCCAGTGTTGATGCCAAGTCACCACTCTGCGCATATCCGACCGAACCACACGAAAGGACTATGAACAGGGCTGTTGAGAGCATCCCGCACCCCGCGCGAAGAGCGGATGCCGGGAACCAAGTCCCACTTGTGTCGCTACTCATGCACGGAAACCGCATAGCTTGTAACCTGTCCGGAGGCGTCTTTATTGGGGACGATGCGCATGATGCGGATCGGCTTGCCAGTATGCTTGGCGAGCACGCGGCGCGCCACTTGCTCCACTTTCGATGAAGCCTCGGCCTCAATCACCGCGGCGCTCAGTTGATAGGTGATCTCGCCCTGCGCGCTCGAGACGATCACCACATCGCCGCTCGCCGCCTCGACGGGCTGGTCGTTGAACCACGTGCGCGGGGAGAGGAAGATGAAGGCCAGGATCAGCGCCACCATGACGTCGTACTGCCAGGTCGCGCGCTCGTAGGTCCAGAAGACTACCCGGTAAATGGCCAGCCCTAATTTGCGAAACATACTCACGAGTGTACGCCAATAAGATGCACTTTTGTAGCTCGCCGATGCCTAACGCCGCCCTGCCCCCTCCCTTCTAATGCCCTGACAGATTATCCAGAGAATCCAACGTGCCCAAAGTGCAAACATTCACGGTTCTGACCACTCTGACCAAATTCGCGGTCGCCCATTGACGGCGATGTCCGCCCGCCGCTCCCCGCAGAAAAATTCTTCCGCGACTGGCGTCTGATTCGCCAACTTTGCGGAATCGTCGGCAGGTTCGAAATTTCCCAAAGAAATTAGTGGATGAGTTTCCGAATAATTGAGTTGGGATTCCACCTCCGCCGCAACCCGGCCCCGCCAGTTCCGTCACTTTGGCCAAGACCGCCCGCGCCGCGAGCACCGCGGGGGTGATTCCTCGATCCGAGCTGCGCCAGTCATGGCGCGTCCACCATGCCAATGAACACGGAAAGGTGGAATTGGGAAATATAGGGCGGGCGGCAAACGTATTTTAGCCACCGCGAATGTTCTCGTTCTTCCAACGTGGTGGACGCGCCATGACTGGCGCGGCTCGGATCGGGCCACCGCATCAGTAAGAATGCTCTAGCGCCGCATGCTTCTCCGGCAAGGCCGGGCAAACGGGCATGGGCCTTTCGGAACTTTTGACCGAAGTCCTCCAGCGCGGTATCGAGATCAACGAGGCCCTCAAGTAATTCCGGTTCCGCCCAGGTGCTACAATTGGCCGAGAACGTCCCGTTTGTCCCCCCGCGTTCCGATGGAAGTGCGGGCTTACCTGTTCAGGATCAAACCCGCCTTCCGTGGCCAGGTTGTTAGTCGTTTTTACCCTTCGCGTCGTCTGCATCGCAGGCCGTTGATAGTTCCCGCACCTGCTCGCAGGTGTTGGAATTGTTGTTGCGTGTATCGCAAACTGTCTCGCTTACGTCAGCAACGGCTCCGATTACGGATGTTGCCAGACCAACAAGCAAGCCAGTGACTTCTTTGATCATATGGTTTCCTCCTTATCGAAGCGTGGATTTGCGGCCGTGGGAGGGACGCAGGCTCCGACGTGTCAAGTGTTCCATCTGAGCTGTTCGTGTTCAAGAGAGATGATTTTCAGGAGCAGCAATTTATTGCATGTGATATGCAATTTTTTGCGCCGAATATTTCTCGGCTTCTCGACTTCTGCTAGTGGTAGTATTTTTTTAAGGGTACTTGAAGTTTATGGAAAAGACGAGCCTTACGAATAGCAATCCCCTCTTCACGGCAAGGCTACTAATTCACGCCCATATGAAAAACCTGCCTAGAGAGAAGTCTATTAAGGCGGTCCAATTTCATGACAAGCTAAAGGCCCATTGGAAGAAGTGCCCAGATTGTATGAAACTCAAAAACTATCCCTTGAGCGCATTCCAGAAAATCATGGCAAACCTATATGCATACAAGGCGTTCACTCAGAGGGAAAAACTAAAGACGTTTCATCACGCGCTCAAGGAAGAATTTGCGATTGACATCGAGTCTACACTTCCAAGAGAAGCGGTGCATTCTGGCGGAACAGCCGCAACCCGCATCTCAATTGCCGCCGTTTTGCGGATTCGGCTAAATAATAAATTCCTCCTGATCAATGGTGATGCTTGGCGTCCGTCGGTTTTCGGGCCGATCGGAGGCGTGTTTAAGTATTCCTTGCAGGCACTTGAATTTCTCGATTCGTTGCAATTTAAGCCGCAAGAACTCGGACCGGAAATGACAATGGACTTGCGAGGAATGCTTCCAGCCGGAAATCTACAAGCGTTTATCCATTGGTTCAATCGCAATGAATCACGGGAGTCGATTGACCTGTGTTTGAGCCGAGAGCTCCGCGAGGAACTGAGCAATATCGGATTGTCGAGTATGGTCGTTCCCAGCCGACTTGTTTTCAAACCCGTTCGGGTTGTCGAAGAAAAGCCGCATCCTGTCCACGGGCGTGATTACAAGCAGTTCCGGATTATTCACGTTAACGAATTAGATCTATCCGTCCCACAAACCAAGAGTTTTCATGGTCGGCTTTGGATTAGCGCGGACAGGAATCGGCGGCTCCTGCCTGTTACTCCTGATGAGATTGACTGTGGCAGCGCAAATGATGGGAGCCTAATTAGCCCGGTAGCGGAATATTTACTTAGAGGCCAAGCCACCCGACCGGATTTGCCACCTCTTCCGGTTTCCTACGCTAGGAGGAAAGCCCGGTAGCCTCCGCTTACGAAAAGGGGTCGGCCTGCACTGCGCAATTTTATGCCACGGCGCAACCGATATGTGCTGCGCGGATTTCACGCGGGAGCCTGAGAATGTCCCCCCCCAAGAATGCTGCGCCCCTACCGGCGGGCGCTGGATTGGGACTGCATGTAAGAGCGCAAAATGGCGTTGATGCGCGTCTGATAGCCCTTGCCGTTCTTTTTGAGCCATTCCACCACATCATGGTCCACCCGGATGGTCAGACGATCTTTCGGCTCCGGCATCACCAGCGTGGCGGACTTCCAGAACGATTCGTCCAGCCTGGGAATATCGGAATAGTCTATGTCGGCATCCCGCATCTGGCGCAGGCGCTTGAAGTCACTCTGGCCTTTTGCCAGTGGCTTCGAGGTGGTCTTGATAATCGTACCTTTCATCGCGATTCGCTCTCCTTGCCGAAATAATTCGCCGCCGTTCAACGCGCATCACGTATACCACCACGATTGCAATGCCTTCCATAAGACCGATGGCGAGTATGCGGTCTTCCCCGCTACGGCTGTCAGTTTTTTCGAATACCGGCCCCTGGAAAATCCCCCTGACATCCCGAAAATCAATCTGGTGCTTTGCGAGGTTCGCCTTCCTTTTGTTTTCGTCCCACTCGAAGAGCATCCACGCCCCTTGACAGCAGGTTTTCTGCCGGTATGTACAATTTGTACATCGAATAGCGCAGGTTGTCAAGGTTAGCGGAGAGAACAAAAGGGGCCAGCCTGAAACTGGACAATTTTGAAATTCCCGGAGGGACGGAACGTTTTCATGCTGAATCGTCGGCGTTGCTGACGGGCGAGCGGGAGCATGAGGCGGGAAGTGCGGGGAATGGGGAGTAGGGCAAAAGGGAGTAGGGGAAACTGCGGGGATGAATTAGAAATGTTTGGGAATGCCGGCCTGCTTCAGAACCGCATTTGCTGTATGACGGGAAAGAATTTTGTGATCGACGGGGAATCGCCGATCCGTCAAGGGGCTGTGCCAGATTTCGTGGTCACCGCGCCCTTCGCGTTCAAGCTTGCATCCATGTTCGCGCAGGATTTCTTTCAGGCGCGGAGTGAAGCTGGCCATCAGGAGGCTGCCGCGACGACTCCGCTGTCGTCATGCTGGTAATGCACGCTGAACTGCACCGGCGATATTCCCTTTGGCAGTACGCCATTCAACTCCAGCAGTTCGGGAATCAGAACCAGCAGTTTTTCCCGGAGCCTATTGGGAGACTCCGCCTCGGCCACCAGACCGGGCACGTCTTCGCTTTCGGCTACCCAGAGGCCCGCCTCGCTATCCCACTGTGCCTGTACTTGATAAGTCTTGTTCATGCACCATGATTGTAGCCAAATGATGCCGCAATGTCACGGAGAAACCGGGAAATACGGTGAGGACGAAGGGGCGCTGAAACATGGGCGACTGCACCTGGTCCGCTCGCTGACGCGCGCGGCTCTGTTCCAGAACTCCGAACCCACATTCACCATTGCCCACGCCCTATTCCCCCGTTCGCGCTTGCTTTTCTCCGCCATCGACTCTAGAATATACAATTCGGAGTTGTCCGCTCCCGTTGGCTGACTGGTCTGTGCGTGGACCGGCTCGCGATGCCCAGGATGTTTGGACTTGTGCGGGCTGTGGCAGGCACCGTCGGCGATTCCTTTTCTCACTCCCTTTGGGCAATGGTGGGGAAGACTTGGCAGGGGTTATCTGGCCTGCCGGAATTGTTGTCTGCGCGAGTGGCTGTTTGGGTATTGGATGTACGGGTAGCCACGGTGAGGGATTTGCTCACCGTGGGCATTGGGTCTGAGCAGAATAGGTCTGGTCTGGCCGCGTCGGCCCGAACGGGCAATGGCGAAAATCCCACGGTGAAGAAGATCGCTCACCGTGGCTACCAAGGCCCGCAGTGCGCGCCGCCTATATAAACGATGGACCGAGAGCGCATCAGGATTTTCTTCGGCAACTCCAACCCCGCCCTGGCGCGGGAGATTTGTCAGGTGCTGCAACTGCCCGAGGGACAGTGCAAGGTTTCGCGCTTCTCCGATGGCGAGGTACGCGTTCAGATTGACGAGAACGTGCGCGGCATGGATGTTTTCGTGGTGCAGCCCACCTGCCAGCCGGTGAACCGCAGCTTGATGGAGTTGTTGTTGATGATCGATGCGCTGAAGCGCGCGTCGGCGCGGCGCATCACGGCGGTGGTGCCTTATTATGGTTACTCGCGGCAGGATCGCAAGGACCGTCCGCGCGTGCCCATCTCGGCAAAGCTGGTGGCCGATCTGCTGGAGGCCGCCGGCGCGCATCGCGTGTTGACCATGGATCTGCACGCGCCGCAGATTCAGGGCTACTTCAATTTGCCGGTGGATAATCTGCTGGCGGTGCCGGTGCTGGTTGAGTATTTTCGCAAGCTGAATCTGCCTGACCTGACCGTGGTTTCGCCCGACGCGGGCGGCGTGGAGCGGGCGCGGTTTCTGGCCAAGAACATGAACGCGGCGCTGGCCATTGTCGATAAGCGGCGACCCGATGCCAACGTCAGCGAAGTGATGAACGTGATCGGCGACGTGGAAGGCCGCACCGCGCTGGTGGTGGACGACATGATCGACACCGCAGGGACGCTGGTGAAGACCACGCAGGCGATCTTGGACCACGGCGCCAAGGCGGTCTATGCGTGTTGCACGCATCCGGTGCTGAGCGGGCCGGCGGTGGAGCGCATTCTGGGATCGAAGCTGACGCAGGTGGTGGTTACCAACACCATCCCACTGAGCGAAGAGGCTGAGGCCTGCGGCAAGATTGTGATGTTGAGCGTGGGGCCGTTGCTGGCGCGCGCGGTGCAGTCGATCCACGAGGAGACCTCGGTGAGCGACCTGTTCCTGCAAGTGAATAACGGCAACTAGTTTTATGCTGTCATCTTTTATGCTGTCATCCTGAGCGGCCTGTCCCGATTTATCGGGAAGCGAAGGATCTGCTTTTAGGGTTGGAAGTAAGGTTTTGAAGCAAGAGATTCTGTGGCGAGATTGAAAAGGTGAGCAATGGAACGCGTAACGATTGAAGCAGAGATCAGAACTACAGGCACCTATGACGATGTGCGCAAAGTGCGCAAGGCGGGCAAAGTTGCCGGAGTCCTCTATGGCGGCAAGGGCGGCAGCGTAGCGTTGCAATTAGTCTCGCGCTCGCTGGTGCCGGTGCTCGGCGTTCAGCGCAAGCACAACCGATTATTCCAACTGACCGTGAAGGGCGGCGAAAGCACGCTGGCCATGGTGGTGGAGGAGCAGTGGCATCCGCTGAAGTCCACGCTGACCCACATTGATTTCAAGCGCGTGAGCATGGATCAAAAGATTCACGTCCCGCTCTCCGTGCTGCACACGGGGTTGCCGGAAGGCGTGAAGTTGCAGGGCGGCGTGTTTGAAGTGGTCATGCACGAGGTCAACATTGAGTGCCTGCCCGCCGATCTGCCCGATGAGCTGACGGTGGACGTTACTTCGCTGGGGCTGAATCAGGCTCTGCGCATCGCCGATATTCAGAAACTGGTGGGCGATAAAGTAAAGCTGCTGCACGACTCGCACGCCGTGGTGTTCCACATTGTTTCGCCGCGTGCTGAAGAGGTTGCCGCGGTGGTGGCTCCTGTGGAGGGTGCGGTTGAGCCGGAAGTCCTCAAGAAGGGCAAGGGTGAGGCGGAGGGCGCTGAAGGTGGCGACGCCAAGGCCAAGGGCGGAGACGCCAAGGCTGGGGACGCCAAGAAAGATACGAAGAAGAAATAGTGTCGTAAGGCCCTGGGTGTTTCTGAATATTGTTCCCCGTTTTTTATTGAGGCGCCCCGTGCTGGCGAAGATCAGGAGTGCTGAAGTCCGTTGCGGCGTTAGGGGAAACTGGCCGTGAAACTTGTGGTCGGGCTGGGCAATCCCGGGGCGGAGTACCGGCACTCGCCGCATAACTTGGGCTTCGCGGTAGTCGAGCAGATGGCCCGTCGGCTCGGCGTCGAGTTGAGTCGCCATCGTGCTCATTCGCTGTGTGGCGCGGCGCAGATGGGCGAAGCGCCCGGCCCGATTCATAAAGTTTGGTTGATCGAGCCGCAGACCTTCATGAACCTGAGCGGCAAGTCGGTACGCCAGTGGCTTGAGATTGAAGAGTGCGGGCCGCGGGATTTGATCGTTGTTCACGACGAGTTGGACCTGCCGTGGGGCCGTTTGCAGATTCGGCAGCAGGGCGGTTCGGCGGGACACAATGGAATCGAGTCGATTATCGACTCCATCGGCACGAAAGAGTTTGTCAGGTTGCGCGTGGGAGTTGGCGGCGACTATCGGCTGGGCGACCCGGTCGAGTATCTGCTGAAACCGGTATCGCTGGCGCGGCGCAAGGAAGTGGAACTGATCGCTGACCGAGCTGCCGAGGCCGTGGAAGAGATGATTCGCGAGGGCGTGGCCACGGCCATGAATCGCGTGAACCGCAAGCCGGACGAGGCGGTGAAGGGCGAGAAATAGGGGATTGCGGATATTCCTCTTTAGGTTGTCATTCCGAGCGGAGCGAGGAATCTGCTTTTGTCCCGCGCCGGAGCAAGAGTTTTGATTTTGTTACGAGAGTTGAGAAGGAACCTGAACATGAGAACTTACGAAATGATCTTCATCATCCGCCCGGATATGGCCGAGGATGAGGCCGACAAGCTGGTGGGGCTGATGGAGGCCGTGGTAACCAACGGTGGCGGCAAGGTGCGCAAGACGGATCGCATGGGCCGCAAGCGCCTGGCCTACATGGTGGGCCGGTTCCGCGAAGGCATCTATGTGCTGCTGGACATCGAGTGCGACGCCGCGACCATTATTGAACTGGAGCGCCGCATGAAAGTTACCGAACCGGTGATCAAGTATCAGTCGGTGCGCACGGATGAAGAGCTGAAGCGCGCGGCCAAGCTGGCCGCGATTCGCGCCAAGCGTCCGCCATCACGCCGTTCGCGCGCTGCCGGGCCGTCGCATGCTGCTCCGTCTGCTGCCGCGCCATCTGCGCCATCCGCGCCACAGGCTCCGCCGCCTCCCGCGGCTCCGCCTGCGCCCGCTGCTCCGGCCGCTGGCGCTTAAGCTGGGCATGCAGTAGAAAGATGCAGAAGAAGTTTTGAGGCAGCTGAAAACGCCTCGACCAGAGATTTGAAATTTAACTGATTGGTATTGCCAATAGGAATTGGAGTTAGCTATGGGATCGCAACCAACATCACCACGACCGTCAGGACCAGGCGGGGGCTACGGTGGACCACGCCCCGGTGGCAGCGGACCTCGTCCAGGCGGTGGCAGCGGCGGACCGCGCCCCGGCGGCCGGCCCGGTGGTGGCCGCGGATTCTCGCGCCGCCGCAAAGTCTGCAAGTTCTGCGTCGAGCGCATCGACTACATTGATTACAAGGACGCGCGCATGCTTGGACAGTTTGTCCCCGAGCGCGGCAAGATTTTGCCCATGCGCACCTCGGGCGTCTGCGCGCCGCACCAGCGCCGCCTGATGCGAGCCATCAAGCAGGCCCGCAACATCGCGCTGTTGCCGTTCACCACTGAGGCGTAATGGCGGGGAGTCGGGGGGGAACTTCGATTCCGAATTCCGGATTCCGAATTCCGAATGCCGATTCCGGATGGGGCATTCTTCCCTCGTCCGCTTCCGCCGTGTGATGGCGCGGATTCCGCGCATGAATAATGAAAAAGTTCGAGTGGCGATGCCGGAGAAATTGTAAGGCGCGTCTGGAAAAACAAATTGCAGGAGTAAAGGTGGTTTAACCAACCCCTATTCCCTAACACCTAATCCCTGGTTTTGAGGT
>CAMBEY010000088.1 GCA_945865705.1 Candidatus Sulfopaludibacter sp. SbA3 | reverse complement strand
AGAATGGGAATGGGCTGACCACCCTCCAGACCGATGGTGCGTGAATGGAACAGCAGCGCCTCATTGCGCCGCAGCGCGCCGAACTGGAAGATTCCGGAGTTCTCGAGAAAGAACTCGCGCTTTTCGGGGAAGAACAGCGGGAAGCGCGTGAGGTTCACCTGCTGCGTATCGGCCTCGACGTGCGAGAAGTCCGTGTTGGCCGTTACGTCCAGAACCATGCCGGGCGTGATGCCGTATTTTACGTCCAAGCCGCCATCCATCTCGCCATCAGCTTTTTTCCCACGCGAGGCCAGCCGCTCGACTCCGGCGATGGCGAACGGCTTGAACTGCAGGCTGTGTCCAGGTTGCACGTCTGCAATGCCGCGCAGCTCGCCGGCGTAGGCGAGGGCCCGCGTCAGGCTGTAGCGGCGCGGTGGCATGGACCAATAGGTGCTTTCGTTACGCCCACGCATGCGGCGGTAAAAATGCACGCCCCAGGTCTGCTGCTGGTCGCGATTGAAGCGCAGCGTCTTAAACGGGATGGCTATTTCGACGGTGTAACCGTCGGGGCCGCGCCGGGTCTCCGCGAACCATGCGCCATCCCAATTGATGTTGCTCGACCGTCCCTCGTCGGAGATTTGCCTGTCGTGCTGGCTGCCTCCGGGTGAAGTGGCAAAGTAGTAGCCGCTGTGGCCGTCGTTGAAGGTATCGAGCAACACGGTGAAGTAGTCCTGATTGAGCGTGTCGAAGTCGCGGCGAATGTCATTGTTGACGATCTTGCTCGGCGTGCGGTCGTGGCAGATGGCGGAGACGTAAAGGAAGTCGTGATCGAACATCACGCGGACTTCGGTCATCTCGCTGGCCGGCTCCCCCTCGCGCGGGTCCTGTTGGAGAAAGTCGGCATTCACTTCAGCGGTCTGCCAAGCAGGCTCATCGAGCTGCCCATCAATTGTGATGATCGAATCCGTGAATGTGGCGTTGGCGACGCGTCTTGATTTCGTGGTCTCTGTTTGTCCAAACAGAACAGGGATCGTCCCGAGAGCCAGAAGGAAATACATTCCCCGGATACCCATACGTCCGCCTACCATTGTGAGATTCATCAATACCCACTTTGTTTGCTTGTCTGGAGAAATTCCAGGAAGTGAACATTTTATGATGAAACAACAGTCAGTGGATGAAAAAACGCCCTCGGCTGGGCGGCGGGGTAGGCGGCAAACCTAGGCACATGGAAACTAGATGCCTCCAATTGTACGCAGATATTTGAAGCGGGGATTTGCCGTTGCATTAGACTGCTGCATTTGTTCTGCTGGTGAGGAGTGTGGAGAATATACAAGCACGAAATGGTCCGAAGTACGGATGAACATGCCGCCCAGCCTAGCTAAAACGAATTTAAGTACCGTTGTGGCGGCTTCAGCACGCGATGGTTTCTCCATCGACATACTCGACGCGGAAATTCTAAGTCGGGTCCTCGGAAATATCAATCTGCCAATTCTGGTCACGCAGAGCGATGGTCGAATAGTTTTGTGGAACCGGGCCATGGAAGTGTTAACCGGCAAAACGGGCGCGGATTTTTCTCAGTTTAAAGCGGATCATCTGTCGGTTGCGGGGCAAGCCGACGCCGATCAGAAAATGGCCCGCAAGGCCCTGGAAACGGGTCAACCACAGACCCGACATTCTGAATGGCGCACTCACGATCAAACTGAGACGCCTGTCGAACTGCAATACTCCGTTCTCAATGGAGGCCGTGGAGAAACTCTGTTGCTGCTTCAGGCGCGCAACCTGAGCGAGCGGCATAAGTTGGAATTGGAGTTGCGGCAATCGCAGAAGATGGAGTCCATCGGCCGGCTGGCGGGAGGAATCGCGCACGACTTCAATAACGCGCTCACCACCATACTGGGCCTAACCGAATCCATGATTAGCGGTCGCACCGCGCCGAACGCCGAGAGCCTCAACGAAATTCGCCACGCCGCGCAGCACGCCGCGGACTTGACTAGTCAGATGCTCGCCTTCAGCCGCCGGCAGATTCTCCAGATGCGCAACATCCATCTGGAGTCGGTAGTGGAAAACCTCGGCAGAATGGTGGCCAGGTTGATTGGTGGGGATATCAATCTCGCCGTCTCTGCCCGCCCACCGCTTCCTGCGATTCGCGGAGATCAGTCGCAAATCGAGCAGGTGTTGCTGAATCTTTGTCTCAATGCGCGTGATGCCATGCCCAAGGGGGGAAGTCTGCGTGTTGAGTTACGAAACGTAACGCTTGACCCCGCATGGTGTTCCAAACGGACGGGCTCGAGACCGGGAAACTTTGTGGCCCTATCTGTGAGCGATAGCGGCATGGGCATGGATGCGGAAACGTTGACGCGCATTTTCGAGCCGTTCTACACGAAGAAAGCGGTGGGCAAGGGAACAGGTCTTGGCCTATCGATGGTGTACGGAATCGTGGAGCAGCACGAAGGATTCATCGATGTGGAAAGCGCGGTGGGAAAGGGCTCGACGTTCACAATATATTTCCCCGTGGCTTCCGCCGAATCGACTCCGCGGGCTGAGGTTGTCAGGACGGTTGCTCCGCCAGTCCAAAGTCGCGCGCCGCTCATGCCTTCCATCGCTGCCGCCACAATCCTGGTGGTGGAAGACGAGAAAAGCGTCCGCAAACTCTTTCTGGAATTGTTGCCGAAGCTGGGCCACCGCATTTACTCGGCGGCAGACGGCGATGAGGCGATCAAAGTGTTTGAGCGATGGGCTGGCCAGATCGACCTGGTATTGCTCGACGCGATAATCCCCAAAACAGGCTCTGGTGAAGTATACGAATACATTCGACGGAAGAAGCCCGGCGTACGCTTCCTGTTCACCAGCGGATACAACGAGGTCTTTATCAATCAGAAGTTTGAGCTGGATCCCAATATGGTATTTCTGCGCAAGCCCTTTACCACCCAACAGTTGACGGATAAGATCAGCGCCGCGTTGGCTTAGCGGGCGGGGCGGCCGCTCTCCACGCATGGCAATTAAATCCTGCGATTCAAAGTAATGATCCAGCTTGTGCAAAATTTGATCCTTATTAGGGACGGCCTATCCAGAGTTTTGAATCTTGCTTCCGAATGTGTGCTGGCCAACAATTCAAAGGTAAGAACAAACGCGTAGTGAACCTGAAAATCTATGATTCCCATGGCCATTAAGCCGGATATTCTCTCACAGCCTACTTTCGGAAATCCATCAATTGCGAACGAAAAACAGGCAAATAAGCTTTGCCATGACATCAGCGGACCGCTTACCTCGATCCTCATTAACTGTGAATTGATGCTGGAAGAGAATTGTTCCGAAGAAATCCGCTCAAAGGCCGAAACAATTTTCTCGGAAGCGATGCACATCAATCAGTACCTCCGCGAATTCCGGCAGGACTAGGCAGTTCTTGCATCCGCTCCCCCCTCAATGTCCCAAAGACAACTAAACTGACCCACCTTATTAGCCGATAAACTCTCTGAGGATTGGCATTGCTTCTGGTTTCGGGGAAGGTACACTTTCCTGCGTCCCTCGGCGCGGGTATTCTGAGCCCGCCGAGCATGCTCTGGAGCCAGCCCTCCGAGAGGTTGACAATTAGGTATGCATTCTCCGGCGGGAACATCACCTACTTCTGTTCTGATTATCAGTAACGACAGGGCCACAATTCAGTCTGCCTTGTCCAGTCTGCCAGCAGGTCATAACGTGGCAGTTGCTTACGACCTTGCTTCTGCGCTGGCACATCTGAATCACGCGGATTTCAACTTGGTCATCTGCGAGATTCGATTGCCGGAGTTATCAGGAATCAAGCTGTTGGAGCGAATCTCATCGGCGGCGCCTTTAGCTAGTGTCGTGATGATTTTCACGTCGCGGGACTGGGCAGTCGCTCTCGAAGCGATGCGGATGGGTGCTTGCGATTGCCTGGAAAAGCCTGGCCGTGATGATAGCTGGAGTGTCCGGCTGGCGGAAGTTTGCGCGACACGCCGCCGGGATGCCGATGAACGGGTGATCCAGCAGATGCTTCAATTGACGTTAAAGGATCGCACGGAGCAACTCCAGCGGGCTCTTGCTGAAGTTGAAAATAGCCGTCGCGACACAGTGGAAACCTTGGTAATGGCTCTGGACAAGAGGGAGAATGCCACTCACCTGCACTCGCTTCGCGTGCGGGCTTTTACGATGGTGTTGGCTGAACATTGCGATTACAGCTCGGAAGATATGAAGGATTTGTCTGATGGAGCGCTCCTGCATGATATTGGGAAGATTGCGATTCCCGATTCGATTATCCTCAAGCCCGGTCCTCTGACAGTCGAGGAGACGCTGGTTATTAAGCAGCACCCAGCGCTTGGTTATCAGATATTGTCTCGCCTCCCGCACCTCGAAGCGGCAGCTGATCTGGCGCTAAAGCATCATGAGCGCATGGATGGCAAAGGTTATCCGTTCGGTTTGCGTGGGCAGGAAATTCCACTCGGCGTACGCATCTTCGCGGTCGCGGACGCGTTGGATGTAATTCTCAGCGGGCGATCATACTGTAAGCCCCGCTCCATTAATGCTGCGCGGGCTGAATTGTTGCGCTGCGCAGGGCCACAGTTCGATGCGGATATTGTGGATGTTTTCCTGGGCATTCCCATCGACACATGGTCTGCCGTGCAAGACGAAGTCGTCGCACGATTTTCTTCAAATGAGCTACAACTAACAGCCTAGCGGCAGTGATGGCTGCGTTGCTGCAGTCCATTTCCTGAGTTCGCACGCCACGATACACCACGATACACTAGGATACGCCACGACATGGCCCGACACGCCATCGTCGCGCTGTGGCCACATTTGTCGCGCGAAGCTGCCGTTCCCCGAATGGCACATTAATAGATCTCGAAGCGAGAGAGTATTTACTCTGCTCCGTACCGATGCCTACACTTGTTCTGAATCATTTTGTGATAGTTCGTATGCCCGTGAACCATTTGATTCTGGGAGCATTCACCAGAGGGATGGTAGATCGTTTTCGCCAGCCATGTCACAGGTCAGACTGAAACCGGAAGGATTTGCCAACCAACGAATTCTCCTCGTTGAAGATGACGCCGAACTGCGCCACTCCCTGGGGCTTGTTCTGAGTCAGCTTTCATCTGAGGTGGAGGCTGTGCCGGATGGTGAAACCGCAATCGCCCGCCTACGCAACTCCATATTTGACGTCCTAATCACCGACCTGCGTCTTCCCGGCCTCTCGGGCGAAGAGGTTATCACCGAGGCGAAAGCCATTTATCCCGACTTGATTGTCATAGTAGTTACCGGCCACGCAGATATCGGAAGCGCAGTACGTATGATGAAGCTGGGCGCCGCGGACTACATCCAAAAGCCATTTCTAAAGGACGAGTTGGTTCTCCGGCTCAAGAAAGCCGTTGAGGATCGCCGTCTGCGCTGGGATTCTCGCGCCTTGGCAGAAAAGAGCCGCAAGAGTTCGCTTACGCAACTGATCGGTGACGGCCCAGCATTTAGCCGCGTTAAAGAGTTAATCATGAGTGTCGCGCCGAAGCGCAGCACCGTGTTGCTGATTGGTGAAACGGGCACGGGAAAGGAACTGGTCGCACGGGCCATTCATCAGAACAGCCAGCGCAAGGATTACCCCATGGTCGCAGTCAACTGCGGCGCGATACCTGGGAACCTCATGGAGGATGAGTTTTTCGGCCATGAAAAAGGCTCTTTCGCCGATGCGCATCAGTTGCGCATGGGCCGATTTGAGCAGGCCAACCGCGGCACATTGTTTCTCGACGAAATTGGCACTATGCCTGTTGATCTTCAGGGCAAGCTTCTGAGGGTATTGCAAGAGCGCGAGTGCCAGCGCATCGGCGGCAGCCAGACCATCAAGTTGGATGTTCGATTCATCGCCGCGACGAATATCAATATAGAAGCGAAGGTGCGTGATGGAGCATTCCGCGAGGATCTCTATTACCGCCTGAATGTATTCCCGATTTTCCTTCCGTCTTTGCGAGAGAGGCGCGAGGATATCCCACTCCTTTCGCTGCATTTGCTCGAAAAAATTGCGGTCATCGAGGGACTCGCGACAAAACGGATTTCGCAGGACGCTCTAAAACTGCTAATGGTCTACGATTGGCCTGGCAACGTTCGTCAGCTTGAAAATGTGCTGGAGATGGCCATCATCCTGGCCGGGGATCGGGACTATCTGTTGCCTGACGACCTTCCTCCTCTTTGCCGTTCCGGAGTAGCCGACGATCCCATCCCCCGTATCGAAGTGCCTCCCGAAGGCGTCGATCTGAATCAGCTTGTTTCGCAATATGAACGCGCGCTGATCGAAGAGGGGCTGCGACTCTCCAACGGTCGCCGCACGCAGGCCGCAATATTGCTGGGCCTCAAGCGGACCACGTTGCTGGAAAAGATGAAACGCTTCGAGCAGCACGCAGTTAATGCGTAATAGGCTGTGGCCGAAGTTGAGCCAATCGCAGTCGTTGAATTTGTCGCCCGCCACCATCCATTCCTAGAAAAGCCCGGGCAGGCCGTCGATGCTGACGGCATTGTGCTGTCGGCAATATTCAGCTACTCCATCTGCGCCCCGCTTCTCAGCGGCGGTCAGTAGTTGGGGGCGATGTGCTTCAAAGCGGAACAGCGGCACCGCAAAGCCGCAGGAGTCGGCGATGCGATCCAGATCCACCCGAATGATCGACCGTGTGCCGGGATATGCGGGAAATAGCGCCCGTAACCGCGCGAACTCGGAATGGGCCGGGTCGGTGGACACGCCCTTGCCATAAAGGCGGACGATCCGCGGTGGGCCGTCGAATGCACAAAGCATTATCGTAATGCGCCCGTTTTGGCGGAGATGCGCGACGGTCTCGATCCCGCTGCCGTAGAGGTCCAGATAGGCCAGTGATTTGGGGCCGAGGATGCGCAATGAGTCATGCCCTTTGGGTGAGACATTAATGTGTCCTTCAGCACCAGTCGGGGCCGTGGCCACAAAGAACAATTTTTGCGCCTCAATGAACTGCTTCAGGTCGTCGCTCATTTCCGCGTGAGTCTTTCCCATATTTCTCCTTCGTTCGACATCATCTTGAACGGCAATCGATTTTGAATGCCGAGTAAGTTCACAATAGTATGATCCAGCCCAAGATTTTAGGTCAACCCGGAGTAGAGACTTTCGGTCCTAATCCACGAATCGACCTACTGCAACCTGTAAAACTGTCGTAACCTTGATTTTGATTAATAGAATTTCTCCTTCGTTCCACATGGCGGTTACTGAGAATTGTGTCCGCCGAAATAGCACCACCGTCGGAAAATAAACTTGCGCATTCTACACATTGATACCGGCATGGGTTGGCGCGGCGGACAGCAGCAGGTTTTATGGCTGCTGGAGGGAGCGCAGGTTCGCAGCCTGGATCAAGTTCTTCTGGTTCCGGAGGGCTCGGAACTGGCCCGTCGGGCCACGCCATTGCAGCGTATCGGGCGCGATCTCTCTGGATTGGAGATGGTCCACCTGTCTTCCTCTTCTGAAAGAATTCTCTCGATCGAGAATGTCAGACGAGTTCGAGAGGCGGCGCGCAGTGTCGATCTGGTCCACGCTCACGACGCGCACGCACACACCTTGGCGTGGGCCGCTCAAAAAATGACAACTGGGAAATTCCCGCCAATCGTAGTGGCTCGGCGAGTGTCGTTTCCCATTCGTCTCCTGGGCCGCTGGAAGAATCGGCAGCCCGCCTGGTTCATTGCCGTCTCAGAATTCGTCCGCAGGCAGATAGTGGCATCGGGCATCCCACCCAGCCGGGCGCGCGTGATATACGATGGAGTCCGCGTTCCTTCAGAGCTGCCGGAGCGCAATGAACGCCTGCATCGGCGAAGAGAACTGGGCATTGCCGACGGCGAGTTTGTGCTGGGTGCTCTATCCAGCCTCTCGCCAGAAAAGTTGTTGGACGAGACAGTGCAGCTTCTAAGTGTGATGCCGACTAATGTTCGCTTTGTTCTGGGCATTCCCGCGTCTCAAGTGAGTTCTCCGGAAGCTGTGCGGATTAAACGGCTGGCCGAGCAGAGTGGGTGCGGTACCCGATATCAATTGATGGGAGTTGAGTCCAATGCAGACAGACTGCTGCAATCCCTTGATGCCTTTGTATATTTGAGCAAGTCGGAAGGGCTGGGATCAGCCATCTTGCTGGCCATGGCGAATGGGCTACCGGTGATAGCAAGCCGTGTGGGCGGCATTCCGGAGATTGTCCAGCATGAGCGCACCGGACTTCTGGTGGACCCCGTTGCGGATGGTTGGAACCGCCCGCTCGTCGCAGCTGTTCAGCGGCTTCAGGAGTCAGCCGAAATGCGTCATCGCTATGGCACATCGGGGCGGGAGTTCGTTCTGGAACATGCGACCAGTGATAAGATGGTGGCCCGGACTGTGGCATTGTACGAAGAAATCCTTGCTTCCGGCTTGGAAGAAAGCGGACAGGTTCGATCGTGATTCCCGCCCTCGCATTCCTATACGGAGCCGTCATTGGAAGCTTCCTTAATGTTTGCATCCTCCGGCTTCCGCAGGGTGAAAGCGTAGTCTCGCCTCGTTCGCGCTGTCCGCGCTGTAAGAACGCCATCGCTCCCTATGACAACATCCCAATCTTCAGTTGGTTGATTCTTGGTGGCCGCTGCCGTGGTTGCCGGGAACCAATCTCGCCTCTTTATCCAATGGTGGAATTTGCCACCGGTCTGCTGTTTTTGGTGGCTATCCTGCAACATGGGCTATCGTGGGAATTCGCCAAGATGACCGTGTTCAGCGCCCTTCTAGTGGTTCTTGTTGTAACGGATTGGCGGGAGCGCATTCTTCCGGACAAGGTGAATTTCCCGGGGATAGCCATAGGGGTTCTGTTCAGCCTGGTGGTGCCGGTAGGCGACGGTGCCGGAGCCTTTCTCGTTCGCTTGTCAGGAATCGATCCATTGCCTGTTGCGGCTATCTCTTTGCTCGATGCGCTACTCGGCGCACTGGCTGGCGGAGGGCTACTTTACCTGATCGGCGAACTTTATTACCTGCTTCGGCATCAAGAGGGCATGGGGTTTGGAGATGTTAAAATGATGGCCATGGTAGGCGTATTTCTCGGGCCGAAATTGACCTTATTCACAATCTTCATGGCGTCAGTTATTGGAGCCTTGGCGGGCGGACTGTTCTTGCTGGTTTCCAAGAAAGAGTCGAACTACGAACTGCCGTTCGGCACCTTTCTGGGATTTTCCGCATGGGTTGCCCCATATGGAGGAATTCGTGTTCTAAATTGGTACCTTGGCCTCTTCCCCTAGTCCATTGCTCCGTTCGATGTTCCGGATTCGGTAATGTGTAGGCAGTACTCTGGGACTCCGCCTATCTTGATTTGCGCCGATTTCGGGGAGTACACTCGGCTTAGAAGAGTCTTTATCGGCAAAGGCTAGGAGGTTTGCATGTTTACAAATTCCAGAGGGACATTCCGAGTGGGGGCTGGGCTGGTCCTGTCCTGCATTTTACTGTCAATGACCGGAGACGCCCAATCACTAGCTGAACTCTCCCGCCAAGTTCGGGCCAAGAAGAAAGAGACTGCCGCTAAAGAGTACACGAATGATAATATTCCCGCGGTGATACTCGGCTCCACGCCTGAGGCTGAAACGCCAGCAGGTTCCACCGCAGCTGCGGCCAAGCCCGGAGAGCCGCAGTCCGCCGCAACAGCCGAAAAGAAGGCCGAGGAGGTTGAAAAAGAGTATCGCGATAAAGCCGCCAAGCTGAAAGAATCGCTTGCCTACGAGGAGCGGCGCCTGGATGTCCTGCAACGGGAGCTAAACCTCACGCAGCAGCAGTACTATTCTGATCCCAATGTCGCCTTGCGCGAACAGAACAGCCGCGCGGATATCAATAAGAGAACCGAAGAAATTAATCAGCAAAAAGTTCTTGTGGAGAAGGCGAAACAGGCATTCGCCGATCTGGAAGAGGAATTGAAGACGAAGAATTTGCCAATTGGCTGGGCCCGATAACGCTTCGGGGAGTCGCGGCTTTTTATTAACGTTCTGGCCCATGCTATTAAAAGCGTGGGCCTTTTGTATTTCAGCGAAAATTTCCTGCCTGCCCCGTCTATTTTGTT
>CAMBEY010000087.1 GCA_945865705.1 Candidatus Sulfopaludibacter sp. SbA3 | reverse complement strand
GGCATCGTTGCCCGAGTACAAGCGCCTGCGCGCGCTATCGAAGGACCTCGTGCCGTTCGACAAGCCGCCCTTCGTGCTGGTCCAGACGGCGGAACAAAAAGCCGCGGAAAAACCCGGCGACAAGCCGGCTCCGAGCCACGTGAGCGCGCGCGCCTTGCTGGACTTCGTGATCGATCAGGGCAAGAAGGACTTCACCGTAACCCGCTATAAGGGTCTTGGCGAGATGTCGGCGGAACAGTTGTGGGAAACCACCATGAACGCCGAGAAGCGCACGCTGCTGCAAGTCCGCCTGGACGATCTGGCCGAGGCCGAGACCATCTTCTCGACGCTGATGGGCGAAGACGTGGAAGTCCGCCGCAAATTCATCGAAGACAACGCCCTCGACGTGAAAAACCTGGACGTGTAACACGAAGCCGATGGAGTTGACGGGACGGCCCAGCTCGTTGCATCGCACATCCGCAGGGTAGCCACGGTCAGCGTTTTTCTGGCCGTGGGTTCGCAGCGGGAAATGTCCACTACCAGTGCATCCGCTACACCAACATAGAACGATCTAAGGCACGGCCATGCCGGACTTTATTTCCTCGATGATGGAGATGGCGACGGCGGTGGGGTCTTTGGCGTCGCGGATGGGGCGGCCCACCACCAGATAGTCCGCGCCGGCCTTGATGGCGGCCGCCGGTGTGGTGGCGCGCTTTTGGTCGTCTTCCGAGACACCGGCGGGACGGATGCCGGGTGTTACGATAATCGGGCCAGGGCCGGCCATGCGGCGAATGGCGCGCGCCTCAAAACCGGAGGCCACCACGCCGTGGCAGCCTTGGGCGATAGCGTGCTCAGCGCGCTGTATCGCCAGGTCCTCCACGGAACCGCGCAGGCCCATCTCCGCGAGATCCTCCGCTCCCATGCTGGTCAACACGGTGATGGCCAATATCTTCAGGTTGGAGCCGGCGCATCCCATCGCGGCGGCAGACACGGTTCGACCGGCCTCATGCACGGTGAGGAAAGTCGCGCCCAGCCGGGCCGCCTGACGCGTGGCGCGGCGGACGGTCTCCCCGATATCGTAAAATTTCAGATCCAGAAAAACATTGTTGCCGCGGTCCAGCAGTGAGCGGATGTAGTCCGGCCCGATTACCGTGTATAGTTCCAGCCCCACTTTGTAGAAGGAGACAACGCCCTGCAGCTTATCCACCAGTTGATCGGCCTGCACGGCGGAAGGGAAGTCGAGCGCGACGATCAAGCGGTCGCTGGCGGCGAGGGAAGAAAGATCAGACATAGGGTAAATGGCGACCGAGTTTCCAAGCGAAGGACTCTATGCTCAGGATTAGGTCAGCAAAACAGTGTACCTGTCCTGCGCCCGCCAAACAATGCCCCTAACAATCTCCCCAACAGTGCCCCCAGTAATCCCGATGCTGGGGTGCTGGAAATTGGAAGGCCGCGGCGCGGGGTGATTGGCGCGATCCACCCCCGCAAAAATACTTCCACGGATCCTGTTCAGGGAGCGCAATCTCAACGCTGCACGAAGTATAATAAAGCTTTGGCTGCGAGGGCCGTTCGCAGCCCTCCGGTACGCCGCAATCCCCGAAGGAAAACGATAACGCATGGCGGATCAACCTACTAATCCCCCGACTAATCCTGGCGGTACCCCGCCTGGCGATGGACAGCAGCCCGAACTGCCGTTGCCCAAGAATCAGTCCCCGGTAAACATCGAAGACGAGATGCGCAAGTCGTATCTTGATTACGCCATGAGCGTGATCATCGGGCGCGCGCTGCCCGACGCTCGCGACGGCCTGAAGCCCGTGCATCGTCGCATCTTGTACGGCATGTACGAGGCCGGCCTGCGCGCCAATCGCCCCTATCGCAAGAGCGCGAAAATCGTCGGCGAAGTGATGGGCAACTATCACCCGCACGGCGATTCGCCAATCTATGACGCATTAGTCCGCATGGCGCAGAACTTTTCCATGCGCTACGAGTTGGTGGACGGTCAGGGCAACTTCGGCTCTGTCGATGGCGACCCGCCCGCCGCCATGCGGTACACCGAAGCGCGGTTGTCGTCGATCTCCGAGCGCCTGCTCGATGATATCGAGCGCGAGACGGTCGACTTCCGCCCCAACTACGACGAGAGCCGCGAAGAGCCTGAGTGCCTGCCCACACGCGTTCCCAATCTATTGGTGAACGGCTCTTCGGGCATCGCCGTGGGCATGGCCACCAACATCCCGCCACATAATTTACGCGAGATCATCGCCGCCACCATTCAGTTGATCGAGCACCCCAACACGCAACTGGCAAAATTAATTGAGTTGGTGCCCGGCCCAGACTTTCCCACCGGCGGGTTCCTCTACGGCAAGGCCGGCATTCTGAATGCGTACAAGACCGGACGCGGCAGCTTCATCATGCGCGCGCGCGCCGCCATCGAGAAGATGGGCAAGGATCGCGAGCAGATCATTGTCACCGAGATTCCGTATCAGGTGAACAAAGCGCGACTGATTGAGAAGGCCGCCGAGCTGGTGCAGGATAAAAAGATCGAAGGCATCTCCGATATTCGCGACGAGAGCGACCGCCAGGGCATGCGCATCGTCTTCGAACTGAAGCGCGGCGAGCAGGCCGAAGTCATCCTGAACAATCTGTACAAGCAGACGCAGATGCAGACCAGCTTCGGCATGATCCTGCTGGCCGTGCATCAGGGACAGCCGCGCGAACTGGGTCTGGCCGAAGCTCTGAAGATTTTCATCGACCACCGCGTCGAAGTGGTGCGCCGGCGCACGCAGTATGATTTGCGCAAGGCTCGAGAGCGCGAACATATTTTAGAGGGCTATCAGAAGGCGCTCGATCATCTCGACGCGGTCATCAAACTAATCCGTGCATCGAAAAATCCCGCCGAAGCGCGCGAAGGCCTGATCGCCAATTTCGACATGTCGGAGATACAGGCTCGCGCCGTGCTGGACCTGCAATTGCAGCGCCTGACCGGCCTCGAGCGCGAGAAGATCGCCGACGAAATGAAAGAGTTGCGCGAGAGCATCAAGGAACTCGAAGAGATTCTTGCCAGCGAAAAGAAGTTGAAGGGCATCATCATCTCCGAGCTGCGCGAAGTCTCGAAGGACTACGGCGACGATCGCCGCACCGAGATCATCGAGGAGCAGGCCGAGATTCATCTCGAAGACCTGATTCCGGTGGAAGACGTGGTGGTAACGGTCAGCCGCCAGGGCTACCTGAAGCGCACCCCCGTCGACACCTATAAGAATCAAGGGCGCGGCGGCAAGGGCCGCATCGGCATGAAGACGCGCGAGGAGGATTTCGTCGAGCGCCTCTTCGTGGCCTCCACGCACAGCTACCTGCTGATCTTCACCAATCGCGGCAAGATTTACTGGCTGAAGGTCTATGAAATTCCCGACGTGGGCACCGCCGGACGCGGCAAGAACATCGTCAACCTGGTCAACTTCGATCAGGGAGAGCGCGTAACCGCCGTGCTGGCGGTGAAGGATTTCGCCGAGGACCAGTTCGCGGTGATGGCCACGCGCGAAGGCGTCATCAAGAAATGCTCGCTCTCGCAGTTTGATAATCCCATGGCGCGCGGCATCATCGCCATCACGCTCGATCAGGACGATGAACTGATCGCGGTCGAGCAGACCGACGGCAAGCAGAACATCTTCCTCGGCACCCACGACGGCAAAGCCATTCGCTTCCCAGAGGACGAGGTGCGCGCGATGGGACGGCAGGCACACGGCGTCCGCGCCATGACGATGAAGAAAGGCGACTACATCGTGGGCATGGCCGCGGTGGAAGACAACGGCTGGATCATGACCGTCACCGAAAACGGCTACGGCAAGCGCACCGAACTCGGCAAGTACCGCGTGCAGGGACGCGGCGGCCAAGGCATCATCAACCTGAAGACCACGCCAGAGAAGGGCAAAGTGGTGGGCATCATGAACGTCACCGAAGCCAGCGAAGTAATGATCATCACCCAACAGGGCAAGATCATCCGCCTGGAGTCGAACGCCATCCGCTCCGCCGGCCGCTCGACACAGGGCGTGCGCCTGCTGCGCGCCGACGAGGGCGACCAGATCGCCTCAACGTGCCTCATCCCGCTCAGCGAGCATAACGGCGAAGAGGAAGAGAAGCCGCCGCTGATCCCGTAGTGGAACACTGTGCCTAAAAGACTTTCATCCTCGCAGACGGTAGTTTCTGTTGAGCACATTCAACAGAAGATTTATGTGATGCGAGGACGCAAAGTCATTCTCGATGTGGACGTCGCAAAGATATATTGCGTGGAAACCCGGGCGCTCGTTCAGGCGGTGAAGCGCAATATTGAGCGGTTCCCCGAAGACTTCATGTTCCAGCTTTCCTCTAAGGAAGCTGAGTTGATGCGATCACAATCTGTGATCGCATCCAAACGAAATATCCGCTACCAACCCTACGCCTTCACGGAACATGGGGCTTTGATGCTTGCATCCATACTGAAAAGCTCCCAGGCCACGCAGATGAGCATATTTGTGGTGCGCGCGTTTGTTCAGTTGCGAGAGTACCTGGCAACTCACAAAGACCTGGCTCGCAAAATGGAGGAGTTGGAACGCCAACAGAAAGAACACACCCAACAACTGACATCGGTGTACTCCATCGTCAAACAACTGATCAATCCACCGGAAAAATCCAAAAAACGCATAGGGTTTGCGCTTCGGGATTCGGAATAAGCTGAATAACAGGTCTTTGAAATCGCATTATGCGATGTCAAATAAACGTGGAGACTGCCACAGTACGTGAATGAAATTGGTGGGCGACAAATTCATGGGTAAAGCTAAAATGGTGACTGGAAGACTCGTGGCCCTGGAGTCCGCTCTGGTGGCGTACTCCGGCGGGGTGGATTCGGCTTACCTGGCGTGGGCGGCGCGGCGGGCGCTGGGCGAGCGGATGCTCGCGGTGCTGGCTGATTCGCCGAGTCTCGCCGAGTCGCAGCGCGAGCATGCGATCCGGTTTGCCCGCGAGTTTGATATTCCGCTGGAGATTATTCGCACGGCGGAGTTTGATAATCCTGCTTACATCGCCAACGCGCCGGACCGCTGCTTCCATTGCAAGGATGAATTGTTTGGGAAATTGTCGGCGCTGGCGCGCGCGCGCGGATTCGCCACAATTGCTTACGGCGTGAACGCCGACGATGTCCATGATTATCGCCCCGGGCATCGCGCCGCCGCCGAGCATGGCGTGATTTCGCCGCTGCTGGATGCGGGTCTCACCAAGGCGGAGATTCGTCAGTTGGCGAAGGAGGCGGGGTTGCCGGTGTGGGACCGTCCGGCGTCGCCGTGCCTTTCTTCGCGCATCCCCTACGGCACTCCGGTTACAATCCAAACCGTGAAGACCATCGACCACGGCGAAGACGCACTGCGCACGCTCGGCTTCCGCCAATTCCGCGTGCGCCACCACGGCGAGCTGGTACGCATCGAAATTGCGGCAGATGAACTGCCCCGCGCGCTTGATCCGCAGATGGCGCAGATTCTCGCAGAAAAATTCAAAGCGCTAGGCTACCAGTACGTCACGCTGGACATGGAAGGCTTCCGCTCCGGCTCCCTCAACGAAGTCCTAAAATAAAATTAGCCACAGAGGCACGGAGACTCAGAGGTATTAAAGGGAGAACTTATAACCATAAGCTCTCTGTGTCTCCGTGTCTCTGTGGCTAAACCCGGTTACCCGCCGGTGGAGATCATCTTGCCGCTGAGTTGCAGGTAGCCGACGTAGGCGAACAGCAGGACGGTGGCGACCAGCGTGGCGTTGATCCACCAGGGGTTGCGGAAGCGCGCGCCCACCCAGCGCGTGCGATTGTTCAGCACCAGCAGCGTCAGCGCCAGCATGGGCATGAACATGGCGCCCATCACGGCGTAGGCGAGCTGAATTTTTTCAACGGTCATAAATAAGTTGGCCATGGGTACCAGCGCGATGGCGATCAGGTAACCGCGATACGCGCCAGTCTTCTTCAGGTCGATGGAGCGGAGCGCGGCGACTTCTTCGACAGAAGACGCGGCCCCCCTATGTTTGCGCAGTGAGAGGAAGTCGGCGAACAAGTATGGCGCGCTCTGCCATACTCCGATCAGGCTCGAGAACACCGCGCCCCAGAAGCCAAAGAGAAATATCCAGCGGCCCGAGGGGCCGAGCACCATCTCCAATTGCTCGGCGAGTTGCCCGGCGAGGCGGATGCCGGAGCCTTCCAGTTGAATGCGCGAGCCGATGATGACCATGGCCACGCCGAAGATCGCGGTCATGATGTAGCAGACGGCGAGATCGATGCGGCAGATGCGCGCACCCTCTTCGCCGCTGCGGCCCTTCTCGCGAATCCAGTAGCCGTAAGAAAGCAGCGTTACTGTTCCCCCCACGCCGCCGAGCACGCCCAGCATCCACGGCAGCGTTTCAAACGAAATGCTCGGGACGACCAACCCTTGCGCCACCGCGCCCCAGTCCTGCACCAACAAGAACGCGGTTACCAGCACGGCGGCAAACTTGAACGCGATGAAGACCTGCATGACCTTCTCGAAGATGGCAAATCCGCCCAGCCAAACTACCGCCAGCCCCGCGAGTGAGTGGGCCACGCCCCAGATATTTTTCGACGTAGTCGGATCGCCCAGCGGGATAATCGCCGCCGCGGCCACGCCGCAGGCGGTGATCAGCGCGCCGCCGACAAAGAAAGTCCAGAGCAGGAAATAGGCGATGAAGACCCACTGAATCCAGCGGCCGAGCTTGGTGATCCAGCCTTCGAGCAGCGTGGTGTCGGTGGCCATCTGCCAGCGCGCGATGCCTTCATTCAGTGTCCACTTCATAAACGAGCCAATCACCGCCGACCACAGAATAGCCAGCCCAGCCTTCGATCCGGCGATGCTGGCGGTGAGCAGGTCGCCCGCGCCGACGCCGGTGGTGGCCACCAGAATTCCCGGCGCGATAATGGCCATCCAGGGTAGCTTTGGTTTTCCGCTCATCGGTAAAGACCTCGTTGGCGATCTCGTTGCCGAGCAATGGTAACATAGTGTTTCGCATCCGCGGTTCCCGCAGAAATTTGCATCGCCCGAACGAATGCCCATGAGGCAGACAGGTGGTCGTCGACAAAAATGAGTACCGCAGAAAAAACAACTATTCGCGCCAACGTATATGTGAGTTTAAAAAAGACGGTGCTGGACCCGCAAGGGCAGACCATTCAGTCCGCGCTGCGTGGGCTCGGGTTTCAGCATGTCGAAAGCGTCCGGCAGGGCAAATATTTCGCCATCGATCTGGATGCCTCACTAAGTCCCGATGCGGCCCGCGCAGAGGCCGACCGCATCGCGCGCGAAGTGCTCACCAATCCGGTCATCGAAGAGTACGAGCTTGAGATTGAGCAGTAGTTAACAGAGCCGCGACCGTGAGGGAGCGGGTCAGTTTGGAAGACGACTATGTGCGGAATCGTTGGCTATATCGGCGGGAAGAAAGTCGTGCCGGTGATCCTCGAAGGATTGCAGCGGCTGGAGTATCGCGGCTACGACTCGGCCGGCATCGCCGTGGTGGACGCGCAGGGCAAACTCGACGTCCGGCGCGCCTCCGGCAAGCTGCGTAATCTTGAGAAGGTTTTGGAAGAGCATCCGCTCGAGGGTACTTACGGCATCGGCCACACGCGCTGGGCCACGCATGGACGGCCCACGGAAGAGAACGCCCATCCCCATCGCGACTGCACCGGCGAGATTGTTGTGGTGCAGAACGGCATCATTGAAAATTATCTGGCGCTGAAGCGCGCGCTCACCGCCGAAGGCCACAAGTTTGTAACCGAGACCGACACCGAAATCATCTCCCACCTGATCGAAAAAGAAATGGCTGGACTTCCTTCCGGCGCGAAGCGCCTGGAGACGGCCGTTACGCGCGCCATCGCGCAGATGAAGGGTGTCTACGCCATCGTGGTGATCGCCGCCTCCGACCCGATGAAGATTGTTGCCGCGCGGCTCGGGCCGCCGGTTGTCGTGGGCATCGGCGATAAGGAATATTTTGTCGCCTCCGACATTCCCGCCATTCTGTTTCACACCCGCGACATGCTTTACCTCGCCGACAACGAAATGGCCGTCATCACGACCGCGGGAGTGAAGCTCACCGATTTTTCCGGCAACGAAATTCGCCGCGAGCCGCAGCGCATAACGTGGGACCCGGTGCAGGCGCAAAAGGGCGGCTACAAGCACTTCATGCTCAAGGAAATTTACGAGCAACCGCAGGCCGTGCGCGACACCACGCTGGGCCGCGTCAGCCTGCCGACCGGCGATGTGATTTTCGATGATTGGGATTTTTCCGCCGAGGATTTCCAGCGTTTCCAGCAGGTGAAGATCGTCGGCATGGGCACGTCGTATTACGCCGGGCTTGTGGGCAAGGTGCTCATCGAGCGGCTGGCGCGCATCTCGACGGAGGTGGACTACGGCTCCGAGTATCGCTACCGCGACCCGATCGTCGGCCCCGAGACGCTGACCATCGTCATCACCCAGTCAGGCGAGACCGCCGACACGCTGGCCGCGCAACGCGAGAGCAAGCTGAAAGGCTCGAAGACGCTGGCCATCTGCAACGTCGTCGGCAGCATGGCCACGCGCGAGGCCACGGGCACGCTCTACACGCACGCTGGCCCCGAGATTGGCGTGGCCAGCACCAAGGCGTTCACGTCGCAGATCACCGCGCTACTGTTGCTCGCGCTGCACATGGGGCAGAAGCGCGGCAAGGTGTCGCCCGAGCAATCGCTCAAGCTGGTCGAGGAGCTGGCCAGGATTCCCGGCAAGATTGAGATGACGCTGGCGCGCAGTCAGCAGATCGACGAACTGGCGCGCGTGTTTTTCAAGAGTCGCAACTTCCTCTACCTCGGGCGCGGGATTCATTACCCCATCGCGCTCGAAGGCGCGCTGAAGCTGAAGGAAATTTCCTACATCCACGCCGAAGGCTACGCCGCCGGCGAGATGAAGCACGGCCCCATCGCGCTGATCGACGAAGAGATGCCCGTGGTGGTGATCGCCACGCAGGAGCGCGGCAACGCGGTCAGCGAGCTAGGCTACGAAAAAGTTCTGAGCGGCATTGAGCAGGTGAAGGCTCGCGCCGGCCGCGTGATCGCCGTGGTTACGGAAGGCGACACCGACGCGCGCAGCATCGCCGACTACGTCATCGAAGTGCCGCCCGCGCCGGAGCTATTGACGCCGTTGCTGGAAGTAGTCCCACTGCAGATGCTGGCCTACCACATCGCCGTGCGCCGCGGCTGCGACGTGGACCAGCCCCGCAACCTGGCCAAGTCCGTTACCGTGGAATAATCACAGAGCCGCGCGCGTCAGCAAGCGGACACCTACGAAGGAATGGAATCTATGGATACTCGCACCCGCCTGAAGAATATCCTCTGCGAAAAGTCCGTAAAGCTCGGCGACTTCACTCTCTCGTCCGGCAAGAAGAGCAATTTCTATCTCGACTGCCGCACCACCACGCTCGATGCCGAAGGCGCTTATTACACGGCGCTCGGCGTGCTGGAGGTGTTGCAACATTTGCGCCCGTATCCGCTGGCCATCGGCGGGTTGACGCTGGGCGCCGACCCCATCGTGGCCTCCGTCGCGGCGATGAGCCACCTGCACCATGCGGAGAAGAAGATCATCGCGCCGGTCTCGGCGTTCATCGTGCGCAAGGAGACCAAGAAGCACGGCATGCAGAATCTGATTGAAGGCTGGCGCGGCCCGGAAGGCTCGCCGGTGGTGATTGCGGAGGACACCTGCACGACAGGCGGCTCGGCGATCCAAGCCATCGAGCAAGCCCGGGCCGCCGGTTGGAACGTGGTGGCCACGGTTTGCATCGTGGACCGCGAAGAAGGCGGTCGCGAAGCCATCGAGCCGTACTGCCCCTTCCACGCGCTATTCACCGCGCGCGAACTGGTCTCCGCAAAAAAATGATGGCTGGTGCGTGGGGATTCTTGACCGACTTTACGGTGATCTTCCCGGCCACTGCGGTAATCTCGACAACATCCCCAACCTTGATGTCTGCCTGATCGCGAGCCGGTCGTGGCAGCGTCACCTGGAAGCCTTTCTGCACTTTTACGGTTTTCATCAGTTCCT
>CAMBEY010000086.1 GCA_945865705.1 Candidatus Sulfopaludibacter sp. SbA3 | reverse complement strand
CCGTCAGACGGGTCCGCTCCCTGACGGTCCCGGCTCTGTCAAAGCCTAAAACATCTCCGGGAAGTGGAACGATAGCACCGCGTTCAGGCGCTTGTCGCTGGCGATGATGGTTTTGTTCTTCACGTCGAGTGCGATGCCGCGCGGCATGCGGAATACGCCGTGCGGGCCGCCCACGGTCCAGCGTGGCGGAACATCACCCTCGTCATTAACGCTCCATATTCCCAGGAACGCTTCGTCAGAGGCCAGCGCGCCGGGACCGCGCACCGTGGCGAGTATCCACCCCTTCGGCGCATGGACGGCAATGGGGCCGCCCAGCCGGCTGAACATGCTGTTCTTGCCGCCGATGATGCGCAACGGCTTGGCGTTACCCTCGGCCTTGCGGTCGAAGATGCGGAATCGCAAACCTTCGGCTCCCACTCCTGCTGCGATCAATAAATTATGCACATTGTCCACCGCAAGCGCTTCCGCGCCGATGGTGGTGTCCGGTCCTTCAATCGCTCGCAATGGAGCCACGTCGCCGTTGGCGCTGGCTCGGTAGACCGTGATGCGCTTCACCGTGTCCAGCGGCACGAAGAACTCATCATTGATAATGTCCAATGCCAGACGATCCGGCTCCACGAGCTGCGTCTTCGGTCCCTGAATCACGCGGATGGGAGCCTCTTCGCCATTGGCTCCGCCGCGGAACGTCAGCAGCGCCTGAGCAAACGGTTGCGGCACGGTGAATTCATCGCGCTGGTCGTTGTAAGCGATGGAGTGCATGGTGCGTCCGAGCAGCGTCTTCTGACCTTCAAGCTTGCGGGATGCCTTGGTGTTCATGTTCGCCAACCTGGGGAACGTCGCAATCTGCGGATGCGCCACTCAGTTGGGAACCAGAATCTCTTCGCGTTTTGTGTCATAGGCGACTGGATGCGGATTGCCAATGCCCAGCGAGGGCTCATCCATCGGGCCGCTGCGGATCATGCGAAGCGGCGCAGTGTCTCCCGCCGCGCCGATGGGATACACGGTCGCCGCATGGTTGCCGAAGTTGGCGACCCACAGTTCATTGTTCTTGTGATCCAGCCACAGCCCGGTGGGGTTCTTGATCATCGTCTTGGGGCCGGTCAGCACGCGCTTCGGCGCGACATCGCCCGAGTCGGTATTGTTAAAGACCAGGATCGAATTGCCCATGTCATTGGCGACATATATCTCGCCCTTAGCGTCGTCGGATGCTAAGCCGGTCGGCCAGTTCATCTGCGTTTTCGGTCCCTGAATCACACGCAAGGGCGGCGTGTCGCCACTGGCCTTCAGCGAATAAATGGTGATCGATGGTGGAAGGGACTTTCCCGATCCAGCGGCCTGCGCGCCCACCGGCCAGTTCTTCTTCGCCGCGGCGGAGTTCGAGGCCAGGCCGCCAATGTAGGTTACTGATGCCGCGCCGCCAACCTCTTTCTGGTGGAAGCTGCCGTGGTTGCTGACGAACATCAGGTTGCTCTTAACGTCGATAGCCAGCCCGTGCGGATCGGCTAGCTGCGTTTTGTCGCCTTGCAGCAGGCGGATGGGCGACTCTTCGCCGGTCGCGTATTTCTTGAATACCGTTACCGTGTTGTCGTGCTGAGTGCTCAGGTACATCTCTTCGGCGGCTTCATCCACGGCGACACCGAACGTCCCGTGTGGCGTGCGCAGTTCGCGGTCGGCGGGAACGTCGCCCTTGGCCTGCCGCGAGAAGATCACCAGCGTATCCACCGTATCGTTGTTGACCGCGTAGATGTCGCCGTTCTTCGGGTCGATATACAGACCGCATTGAAACTCGATCTTGGTCTTCTCGCCGCTGATGATGCGCTTCGGCTCGGTCATCTTCGCGTTCGGCGGAGTGTTGGCCAGGCGGTCATAGACCAGAATCTGGAAGAGGTTTTCGTCGGTCATCACCACTTCGTTGTTGATGGGATCCACGGCCACGGCGCTGAAGGCGGCGTAGGGATCTTTGATCATGCGCACGGGCTTCAGGTCGCCGCGATTGATCGCCTGACGCGCGGTAACCGCCGCGCCGCGCGCTTCCTGCCGCTGCTGCAACATGGCGACGAGCGTGTCTTCACTGCTGGCCGGTTGCCACTCGCACATCGGCGCGCCGTTTTCAGCGAGAGGCTCGGCGAACGGAGTTGCCTTTACCAGCCGCGCCTGCCCGCTTGGCGCAAGGCCCGCCATCAGCGATGAATGCGTCAGTTGATCCGACTCGGAGGGGCCGGTCCAAAGTATTGCAATTGCCAGGACTACGATTCCCCCAGCGAGTGGAAGAATCCTGCTGAGTCGGCTGTTGGTTCCTTTATAGCTCATACGGGATGACCCCCATGAAAATAACGAAGTAAGAAACACATCTCTGAAAGCATTGCTTCTCTCAACATTCTCGCCGCTTGGGGCCGTGCGCGTCAATTGCCAAGTTGGTACGAAGTTGGTACGAAGTTGGCGTGAACGCAATGTGAAGCCATCGTGAATTTGGTTGGCGTGAAAAGCCGGGGATCGCAAAAGTTGGCCTCTCGCTGAGCGCAGTTCATGGCATTATGGAGATTACTTTTCATCCATTGTTTGCAGCACGGGAGGACTCCAATGCCGACTAAGAAAGAATTGCTCGCCACGACCATCGAACATGTAGACATCACGCAGCACAACGTAATTCCGCTGGTGGAGGCGATGAGCAAGATGTCGTACTCGTCGCGCGACTTGGCCCGTGCTGCCAGCATCTACGACCGCATGTTGCGCGATCAGGATTGCGCGGTGATCCTGTGCCTGGCCGGCTCGCTCATCAACGCGGGACTCAAGAAAGTTTTCGTCGAGATGATCCGCAACAACATGGTGGACGCCATTGTCTCCACCGGCGCCAACATCGTTGATCAGGATTTCTTCGAGGCCCTCGGCTTCCGCCACTACGTCGCCGACGAGCGGCTGAAGGCGGGCACGGAGGACACCATGCTGCTCGATCACGGGATCGACCGCATCTACGACACGTTGATCGACGAGGAAGAGTTGCGCATCTGCGACGACACGACGAAGCAAATTGCCGACGCGCTCGAGCCGCGCGCCTATTCTTCGCGCGAGTTCATCATCGCCATGGGGGCGTATCTCGAAAAGCATGGCTGCAAGACGCCCGACAGCATTGTCTACGAAGCCTACAAAAAGCAGGTGCCGATCTTCTGCCCCGCGTTCAGCGATTGCTCTGCGGGCTTCGGGCTGGTGGCGCATCAGGCCGAGCGCGGCGACCGCCCGCGCGTCTCCATCGACAGCGTGAAGGACTTCCTCGAGATCACCCGCTTCAAGATTTCGCAGAAAGAGACCGGCCTGTTCATGATCGGCGGCGGCGTGCCTAAGAACTTCGCGCAGGACATCACCGTCGCGGCCGACATACTCGGCGCAGAAGCCACCATGCACAAGTACGCCGTGCAGATCACCGTCGCCGATGTGCGCGACGGCGCTCTCTCCGGCTCCACGCTGAAAGAGGCAAATAGCTGGGGCAAAGTAGACACGGCCTACGAGCAGATGGTCTATTGCGAAGCGACCATCGCTACGCCGCTCATCGTGGGCTATGCTTACCACAAAGGCGGATGGCGCAGTCGCGCGGCGCGGCAGGGCAATCAGATTCTGGAGGCGGTGCCGGCGCGCTAGTCGTCAGCTTCATTTGCAGTCTTCGATATGCCAGAGGAGGGAACCTGAATGAAGGATACTGCGGATGCTGGACTAATCGACCCGGAATCGAGCGGCGTGCAGAAGCCGCTGGCCTATCAGGACGATCAGTTTCTGAACAGTCCCGATGCACGTGTCGTTCGCATTCTCTCCGAGTACTTGCAGCCCTACGCCAACTTCCGCCGCGAGAAAGTTCGCGATACGGTGGTCTTCTTCGGCTCGGCGCGTATCGAAGAGAGTGGCCCGCTGGGCCGTTACTACCGCGATGCCCGCGAACTCGCGCGCCTGGTAACGGAATGGTCGAACGCGTTGCAGGACACCACGCGCCGCTTCGTGGTCTGCTCGGGTGGCGGGCCAGGCATCATGGAAGCCGCGAATCGCGGGGCGCTCGATGCTGGTGGAAAATCCGTGGGCCTGAACATCGGACTGCCATTCGAGCAGTTTCCGAATCCTTTCATCACTCCCGACCTCTCTTTCCACTTCCACTACTTCTTCATGCGCAAGTTCTGGTTTGCCTATCTGGCCAAGGGACTGGTCATCTTTCCCGGCGGCTTCGGCACGATGGATGAGTTGATGGAGATCCTTACGCTCGTCCAGACGCAGAAGCTGAACAAGAAGATCATCGTCGTCCTGTATGGCTCGGAGTTCTGGAACGAGGTGATCAACTTCAAGGCGCTCATCCGCCACGGGACCATCAGCCCGGAGGACATGGACCTGTTCCAGTTCGCCGACGATCCGGCTGCGGCGCTGAAGATTTTGCAGGATGGACTGACGACACACTATCTGAAGCCGGAAGGTCCCGTCGGCGATCGCCGCCGCGAAGCCCCGGAGATCACCGCCAGCCGTTAGTCGAAAAAGTCCGACTGTGGGCCGTGATTGGCGACCGCGAATGCCTATCCAAATTGTCAGGATTTGCGGTTTTGACCAAAGTGCACACTTTCACGGTTTTTGCGGAGTTGACCAAATTGACAAGATTCCAAAGTTTGCGAACTTTGCGGTGGATACGGTTCTGACCAGATCATCCGAAAAATCCAACTTCACGGTAAATCCGCCAGACTTAGAGAACTCTGAGCGCGGGGTGGCTGCCGTTTTTTTCGCCGGCATATTTCGGTGGAAGCCCGGCGAGTTCGCGCAGTGTTCCGGCGACGTAGTAGCGCGCCATGTCCTTGCGCCAAGTCATGGCGAAGTCGGTATTGTCGAGCGGCTTGGCCACGGGATAGGCGAGCGCGGCGGCTTCTTCGATTAAATCCTCGGTCAGCTTCTTGCCGCGAATCGCGCTGACGGTTGCTCTGGCGTCGATGGGATGCGAGCCGACGCCGCCGAGGAAGATGCGCGCGTCCTCCACCGTGCCGTCCTCTGCGGTGCGCATCCAGGTGGCCACGCCCAGCACGGGGAAGTCGAAGGCCTCGCGGCGGCGCAGCTTCCAGTAAGTCGCGCGCCAACCATTCGTTGGTGGAAGTATCACCTCAGTCAGTAACTCATCGGGCCGCTTAGTGAGATATAGGATACCGTCGTCGTTGTATAACTCACTCGCGTTAATGACTCGTTCTCCTTCTGGAGACACTAACTTTACCTTCGCGCCGATGGCGACCATCACAGGCACTGAGTCACTCGACTGCACGGCCCAGCAGCGCGGGCTGGACGGCGCGACCCAGCAGATATCGCCGTCCTTCTTCATGCAGAAGTGAATCGCCTTGCGCCACTCGAGACCCTGGTCGTAGTAGTTACAGCGCGTGTCGAGCAGCAGGTTCCCGCCGATGGTGCCCATGTTGCGCAGCAGCGGCGTCGAGACCAGCTCCGCCGCGCGGGCTACCGCCGGATACGCCTTGCGAATCTTCCTGTTCTCACAAACTTCCGTCAGCGTGAGCGACGCGCCCAACACCATGCCATCCTTCGGCGTGCCGCGCAGGGTGCGCAGTTTATCGAGATGCCCCAGCCCGATCACCACCTTGGGCGTCTGCTGACGCCGCTTCATGTTGGGGAAAAGGTCGGTGCCCCCTGCGACGAACATCGCGTCAGGGCCGCTATCGGCGCGCATGCGCACCGCCTCAGCGATATTCTTCGGGTGCAGATATTTGAACTTCGGTAGTCGTAGCATAGGTGCCGCGGTATCCTTAGTGAGTGTCAAAATCGTTATATTGCGTATTTAGGACAATATGCACGTATATCTCAAGGAGTGCTTGACGTAGAGGATCGGACTCCTCAACGAATCGCAGATACATTTTCCTAACCCGATCTTTTGCTTTGCTAAACGCATCGGCAAACTCCGGATTCGACTCTAATTCGACTCGCGAACCGGCTCTTATATAACTTGCTCGAGTTCGTCCTGTAATTTGTCTCGCCAATTTGAATGCGAATACGGCCTGATTATGGGGGGCAGAGGGAGTGGAGTGCTGCCTTAGCCGCTGACGAAGCCTTCTTGTTCTTCCAACGTAAAGATGACAATTTCCTTCGCTAAAAAGGTAAATTGCTTCACTTGGAGCTTCTGGTGGTAGAGACCCAATCTTCACAGGGGACATCGTAATTAGCTTCTCGATCGAAGGTACTAAGGAGTCGGCATACTTAACGAATGATTCGTGCATTGCTACGGTTCCCTTTTTCTTTGACTTAACGTTTCAGCGTATTTTGCGGCTCAGCAAATCGGCGCTTCAGCGCCGATTTTAGCTTGTATTTTGCCTAGCCCAGCGCTTTAGCGCTGGGTCACGGACCTTGGCAACCCTAGCCCCCTTCAGGGGGCTTTTCATCGCGGACGGCCAGTCCTTCTCGATAATCTCCGTTGTCTCCAATATCTTTGACAGCTTACCCTTGCGATGGTGCTCTTCCTGATCGTCGATATACCGGGCAACCTTATCCAGTTCTTCCCTTCGCAGACTAACGATCCCGTAACCGTTCTGCCAGCGCAGTTTGAATTTCGGGCTTAGTTGGTGATTCACGCGGTACGCTGTCGCACCCTTGATCTCCCCGACGAAATCGGAAATGAGGACCGTCGGAGGCAGGCGCAGCAACAGATGAACGTGATCGGGCATCGCGTTTTGCCGGATGGCGATGCCGCCGCGATTGTTGACCTCTTCTCCCAGTATCAGCAGCATCTCGGCGCGCCAGCCGCGATTGATCAGCGGGTCGCGCGAGTGAGTGGCCCAGGTGATGTGGTAATAGAGTTGATGGAATATGTGGGCCATCCGTGCGTTGGTTTCCTGTTCAGAGTCTCCTGGCGAAAGCCCCCTGAAGGGGGCTGATTCCTTCTGCGCTTCCTAACCCAGCGCTAAAGCGCTGGGCTACGCAAAATGCAGGCCCAATTCGGCGCTGAAGCGTCGAATTTCTTTAGCAAAGCCAAAGCCAAAACCAAAGCCAAAGCCAAATGTCAGAACTAGCCACTCAGGGCTTGTCATTTATTGCGCACTATTTACTGTCTACCACTAAAGATTCACGATTCACTGCTAACCACTCACCACTCACTACTAACCGCTCAACACTCACCATTCACCACTCACTACTTCGTCGCGCCTACCGGTTCCTTTCCCGTTGCCACTACGTGGTCGCGATCATCGGGCGTGGCGACTACGATGGGGTCGGGGTAGGGGACTTCCGGGAAGCGCATGGGGCCGACGCGACCCTCCTGCCCTTTGGCTTTGGCGCGGATGGCGCGCAGAACTTTATCCGGCGTGATGGGGATTTCGTCCACGCGTACGCCCACGGCGTTGAATATGGAGTTGGCCACTGCGGGCGGGATGGGCAGCAGCGGCCCTTGCCCCGCTTCCTTCGCGCCGAATGGGCCGTTGGGCTCGGGGTCTTCGAGCAGGTAAGTGATGATGTCGGGCATGTCATTCGACGTGTGGCTCTTGTATTCGAGGAACGACGGGAACTTGTGGACCACGTTGCGATTGCCGCGGTAGGTCATCTCCTCAAACAGCGTTTCGCTCAGGCCCATGTAGACGCTGCCCTCCACCTGGCCCATCACCAGCGTGGGATTGATTGACGTCCCGCCGTCGTGCGCGATCCAGATGCGCGGCACGCTGACGATGCCGGTGTGCGGATTCACGTCCGTCTCCACCACCGAGGCGCAGTAGCTGTACGTGGGCGCTGGACCCACGCCCGCGCCGCGATATTTTCCGGGCCACTTCGGCGGCTTGTAGGAGCCTGTAGTGCCCAGCGTGCCGAACTGCGTCTCGGCGAGTATCACGGCCTCGGCGAAGGTCATGCCCTTGTTCGGGTCCTCTTCGTCGAACACGCGGCGGCCTTCGAAGACGATGCGCTCGGCGGGAACTTCCAGCTTGGGCGCGACGGCCTCGACGATGATCGCCTTGGCGCGCTCGGCGGCCTGCACGCAGGCGTTGCCGGCCATCAGCGTTACTCGGCTGGAGTAGCTGCCGAGGTCCACCGGAGTGATATCGGTGTCGGACGAGACCACGCGAATGTCGAACGGGTCGATGCCGAAAATCTCGGCGGCGATGTAGGCCAACATGGAGTTCGATCCCTGGCCGATATCGGTGACGCCGCAGAAGACGGCCACGCAGCCGCTGCGGTCGAGCTTGATCTGCACGCCGGAGTGCGGCATGGCGTTCCAATAAATTGCCGTGCCCGCGCCGGTCATGTAGGCGCTGCACGCAATGCCCAGGCCCTTGCCGTGCGGCAGGTTCCCGCGGCGCTGCTTCCAGCCGGAGCCTTCCACCACTTTGTCGATGCACTTTTTCAGGCCGATGGTGGCGATGGGGAGCCAATTGGCGGTGAGCGAGTGCGGCTCGACCAGAAGACTCTTGCGATACTCCGCCGGATCAAGCCCCAGATGCGTGGCGATCTTGTCGAGTTGGACTTCCTGGCCGAAGCGGGGCTGCGGCGTGCCGTGTCCGCGCTTGGGGCCGCAGGGAGCCTTGTTGGTGTTGACGCGCGCGCCCTGGAACTTGTAGCGCGGCATCTTGTACGTTGTCGTCTGGAGCACGCCGGTGTAGAGCATACTCGCGGGGCCGTGGCCGCCATACGCTCCTCCATCCGCAACAGTGCGGTTGTGGAACGCGGTGATGGAGCCGTCGTTCTTGTAGCCGATCTTCATGGACATCAGCACGGGGTGGCGTCCGCGATGGCAGTAGAAAACCTCCTCGCGCGTGAGGGTGATCTTCACCGGACGGCCCGTCATCATCGAGAGTTTGCAGACGGCGATCTCGTGGTTGAACGGGTCGCATTTGCCGCCAAAGCCGCCGCCGCAGGGCGCCGCGATCACGCGCACGCGCGCCTGATCGATCTCCAGAACTTTCGCCAGAGTCCGGTGCAGGTAGTGCGGGTTCTGCGTGGAGGAGTGCAGCGTCAACTTTTGATCTGCGCTCCAGATGCCGATCGAGGAGTGCTCTTCGAGCGCCAGGTGCGTGTTGCCCTCATAGAAAAAAAAGTCCTCGCGGACGTGATCGGCCTCGGCGAAGCCGGCTTCCACGTCGCCGAACTCGTAGGCGATGGAGCGGTGGATGTTGCCGTTCTCGCTGGTCGAGTGAATCTGCGTGTCGGGATTGTCGAGCGCCTCCTGAATGGAGCCGATGGAGGGCAGCAACTCGTACTCGACTTTGATGAGCTGCACGGCCTCATCGGCGGCCTCTTCGCTGGTGGCGGCCACGGCGGCGATGGCGTCTCCCACCATGCGGACTTTCTCGTAGGCCAGCACATGCTCGTCCTGCGCCACGGGCATGATGCCGAAAGCCACGGGCAATGCGTGTCCGGTGAGGACGGCCTTCACGCCAGGATATTTTTCAGCGGCGGAGATATCGATGCTCTTGATGCGCGCGTGCGGCACGGTGCTGCGAAACAGCTTGGCGTAGAGCATGCGCGGGAAGACCATGTCGTCGGTGTACTTGGTGATGCCGCGCACTTTGTCGCGCGTGTCGATCTTGGTCTGCGCCTTGCCGATCACGCTGCGCTTGCGCGCGGGCTTGCCGTTTGATGTTGTGCCCGATACCCCGTTGGAACCCGTTCCCGGATTAATAGCCATAAACGCTCTCCTTGCGCGGCTCGGCTTTTTCGCCGGCGGCGCGCGCGGCGGCCAGCTCGACGGCCTCGTAAATTTTGATGTAGCCCGTGCAACGGCAGATGTTGCCCGCGAGCGCCTCTTTGATCTGAATGAGCGAGGGCCGCGGCGTGTGGTCGAGCAGCTTCTTGGCCGAGAGCAGCACCCCGGGCGTGCAATATCCGCACTGAGCCGCGCCCAGCTCGGCGAAGGCCTCTTGCAGAGGATGCAGTACGCCGTTGGCGTCGGCCATGCCCTCGATGGTTTCAATCTCGCGGCCTTCGGCGTGCAACGCCAGCATCAGGCAGGAGAGCACCGGCTTGCCGTCAACGATCACCGTGCAGGCGCCGCACTCGCCCAGCTCGCAGCCATGCTTGGTGCCGGTGAGGCCCATGTCCTCGCGCAGCACTTCGAGCAAAGTATGGTGAGGGAGAAAAGCGACCTCGGCCAGCTCGCCGTTCACGGTGAACTGGAGGTGGACCTTCTCATTAGGACGCTTGGGCGACCGCTTGGTATTCTTCTTCGGCTTGGCAGCCTTCGGCGTAACTGCGCGGGGCATGGCACGACCCTTTCCAGATAGACAAGGCTAGAACGGATAGAAACACTTTATTTT
>CAMBEY010000085.1 GCA_945865705.1 Candidatus Sulfopaludibacter sp. SbA3 | reverse complement strand
AACGCTCGTGAAAGCGATCCAGCGGAAGGTTGGCTTGCAGATACAGCCGGATCATATCCTGGAGTGAGCAGGAGACGAAGAAATGTTGCTGGATCAGCCGCAGGCGCTTCCCCGTATCGGAATCATCACTGGGATAGAGAACCTTGCTGACCGTTTCCGAGCGGATGCTGCGCAGCACGGCGCCCACGTAGTCGCCGGCATTGAAGGCATTGAAGTCAAAGGACTCGGGAGCCTCCGCGCTCCACAACCGCAGGAGGTTCGAGTTGTTCACACCGTAGCCCATCACGGGCGTGTCATAGGCCACGCCGCGAATCACCTCGTGAGCCGCCCATCGCACATGGCGGCGTCCGTGATCAGCTTGCTGATGCTCGGTGCGGCCACCGAGCGAGACTTCGTAAGCAATATGCGGTCGGCGAATCTCCCAGGGGTTGCCGTAGCGTAGCCAGGTGTCGGCTGTCTCCACCTGCCAGCCGTCCTTGATCAGTTGATCGAAGATGCCGAACTCATAGCGAATGCCATAGCCGACCGCTGGTATTTTGAGGGTCGCCAGCGAATCAAGAAAGCAGGCGGCGAGGCGCCCCAGCCCACCGTTGCCGAGTCCCGGCTCGTCTTCCTCGTCGATCAGCTCATCCAGATTGAGGCCGAGCGGGGCCAGAGCGGCGCGTGTCTCTTCGGCCATGCCCAGATTCAGCATGGATGCCGCCAGGCGCGGCCCGGGGAGATACTCCGCCGAGAGATAGCTCACCGTACGCACCTTGTCGCGTAAATAGGTCTGCACGGTCTCGGTCCAGCGCTGCAACAGGCGGTCACGAACGGTGATGGCCAGCGCCTGATAGTAATCGTTTTTGGTGGCCATGCCGGGGAAGGTGCCTTGAATGAAGAAAAGATTCTCGAGGAAGTCCTGCCGGATGCTCAGTGCGTCCAGGCCCACGCGCGTGAGTTTCCATTCCGCAGCGTTGTTTTTTTCAGGCCGTTTGAGGTCGCTGGATTCGGGAAGAGGGGTCATTGCTTGATATCCTTACGGTGTGGCGTGAGTCAGGCGCGAGTATCGCTTGAATATCATTTGTGAATCTGGGTCCTGGACAGTAGTCAGGCTGTGGCACAGGAGGCATAGGGGAAAATGGTGCGCCCGGGGTGAGTCGAACACCCGACCTACTGATTCGAAGTCAGTCGCTCTATCCAACTGAGCTACGGGCGCGCAGGAAAATTCATACTACCCGTCCCCAAGGACGAAAGCAAGATTGCGCCCGCGCCTCCCAACCGATCCACAACTTTTTCAAAAACTTTTATGGAGATGAAATATGGCAGAACAGTCCGGCAATACCGCTCCCCGTGAACAAGTCCTGGTTCGCCCGCTGGACCCTGGAGAAATTCCCATCCTGCTCACCCTTATCGGCGAGTTGGCGGATTTCGAGAGGATGGCTCATCGCGTAACAGCAACGCCGGAAAGAATGCGCGCGGCCCTATTCGGTCCGACGCCGTTTGCCGAGGCGGTGCTCGGATGGCTGGGAGACGAGCCGGTGGCGTATGCGGTTTATTATCACACCCTCTCCACATTCGCCGCCGCGCCCGGCTTGTACATCGAAGACATTCTGGTTCGTGAAGCCCATCGCGGAAACGGGTACGGGGAAATCCTGATGAGGCACCTGGCCGGAATTGCCGTGTCGCGCGGATGCACGGGCATGTCGTGGTCCGTGCTCAGTTGGAACAGGCGGGCGATCAATTTCTATACCGCTTTGGGAGCGGAGCACAATACAGAATGGGATGCGTATAAAATTTCCGGCCAAGCACTGAGCAATCTTAGCAGTAAAATTTGAGCAGCAAACCGCTAGCTGTAGAGGCCCTGCTGCTTGAGTTGTTCAGCGATCTTGGGGTCCAGGGCGGCGGCTTTCTGGAATGCCTCCTGCGATTCCCGCTTCTGTCCAAGTTTCAGCAGAACCAGGCCCTTGTTGTACCACGCTTCGGGATGGCGACCATGGATGGCGAGGGCCTTGTCATAGCAAACAAGGGCCTCGATCAGACGATTCGATTTCCGCAATACGACGCCACGATTCAACCAGACTTCCAGGAATTGTGGATTGATGGCCAGCGCTTTCTCATAGCACTCCAGCGCCTCGCGCATCTGGCCGAGCTGACTCAAGGCGAAGCCCTTATTGAACCACGCCACGGCCGATCCAGCATTGATGGCAATCACGCGATCGTAACTCTCGATGGCCTCCTGCTCGCGCTTCAGCCGCCGCAATATGACGCCCTTGTTGAGCCATGCCGCTTCAAACAGCGGATTCAAGGTAATGGCGCGATCATAGGCTTCCAGCGATGTCGCGAGATCCCCTTTGTGCTGGTTCGCATAGCCGGTGTTATACCAGGCGTCAGCCGAGTTAGGATTGTATTCGACGGCTTTGGCATAGCACGCGATGGCCTCGTCGTACTTTTTCTTTTTTGCCAGCACCACGCCCTTATTGAGCCAGGCGGCGTCAAATGTCGGCATTAACTTCAAGGCCTTATCGAAATATTCCAAGGCTTCTTTGTCACGATCCAGGTTGCTCAGCGCGGCGCCTTTGTTGACGATTTCCCATGCGTCCAGCTCTTCCTTGGCGGCCAGTGGCAGCGATTCCTTAAACTGCTTTTTCAAAAGCGCGGCGAGATCCCTTTCCAGGGCATCGAAATCTTGGTAGCGTTGATCGGACTTTTTGGCCATGCAACGCATGGTGATAATGGATAGTTCTACTCCCACATCATTGCGCATGGTAACCGGATCAAGCGGCGTAACCTTCAAATGCTGATAGTAAAAATCCTCCGGCTTGCGCGCCTTGAAGGGCCGTTTGCCGGTGAGCATTTCGTAGAGCATGACGCCGAAGGAGTAGATATCCGCGGTTACGGTGACATTGGCGAAGTCGGTGAACTGCTCCGGGGCCATGTAGGGCATGGTTCCCACGCCCATCTCCCCGACGCGTGTGCGGAAAACCTGGGACGCCAATTCATCGCCGATTTCTTCCGCGCCGGCTGCGCCCACCACAGGCAAAATGTCCGCCTGCGCCAGAACTTTCACCAGACCGAAGTCCGTTACCTTGAGAATATCGTCCGGAGTGAACATGCAGTTCTCCGGTTTGACATCGCGATGCACCAGCCCCGGAACCTTCTTCGCGGCGTGGGCCATGCCGCGACAAAACTGTATCGAGTAGCGCAAAATATCGCGGATCGGCATCGGCCCCGCTGAAATTTTCTTGCGCAGGTCGGATCCCGCAACGTACTCAAGGAAGATGTGCGGTTGATCGTTGATGGTGGTAACGTAATAAGCCCTGACAATGTTGTGATGCTGCTCCAGGCGAATCCAAGTCTCCGCTTCGCGCAGGAATCGCTGGATCAGGTCCGGCGTGCCCAGCACCCACTTTTGAAAAGTCTTCACGGCGTAGGGCGTCATCGAGCTGACATCCAGAACGATGTACACCACGCCCATGCCGCTCTTGCCCTTGCCGCCTTTTATATCATGAACCGTAAAATCGCCGAGGCCCGGAGCTCGAACCGTCTGGCCAATACGGAAAACGGGCTCTTCGGTTTCGACAGGAATTCTGGAAGGCTTATTGGCGGGCGCGGGCTTTGCCGGAGCATTGGCGGCGGGCGAAGCACCCGCAGGACGCGGCTCCTCTCGCCTGGGCGCAGGGGCTTTCACGGCTTTCACTTCATCCGGTTTGCCCTTAAAGATGTTCTTAATAAAATCCAGCATGCTCAATCTACACGGCCATGAAATTGCAATCTAATTCACAATGACGATCCGGCTTTAAATATACCGCGATTCCGGCCTCCCGCATCTTCTTTCCGGGCCCATCCTCAAATTGGTCAACACCCACAAGCCGCGCCGCCAGCAGGACACTCGCCACGACTCTTCGCCGCGGTTGGCAATATCGTGATATTCGCTTACCATGAATGCGGCAGGCTGATTCGCAACTCGATGAAGATCAGGATACGGTAGTTGGCAATTTTACTTTGTGGAATATGAACCCAGCATGAGCGCACCATCGGGCGGTTTCTTTTGGAATTGGCTGCGCCAGAGCTTCAGAGTTCTGCATCAGCTCTGGCTGGAAGTCACCGGCTTCATCTTCATTTGCTTCGCCGTGTTTGGCGCATTCTCTCTGCTAAAGGAGTGGCGCGCCTACCAGCCCGGCGGTGGAGTGTGGAAGCTCGTGGCCTCTGGCGTCTTCACGGCGGCCATGGCTACCTTTGGCCTCTATTCTTTTATTAAATCTCGGCGGATGCAATAAACAAGTCTTAATACCCCAGCGATGTCCAACCCACCCACAAAGAAGCCAGCACCGTTTCAAACCGCCTCGCAGATTCCCCTGAAGTCCGCTTACACCCAGAATGATCTTCGCGATTTCGATGCGCGCGCGCAGCTTGGTGAACCCGGCGCGTTCCCGTTTACGCGCGGCATCTACCCAGACATGTATCGCGGTCGCGTCTGGACGCAGCGGCAATACGCCGGCTTCGGCACGGCGGCGGAATCGAACCGGCGCTATCGATACCTGCTCAGTCAGGGCCAAACCGCGCTCTCCGTCGCCTTCGATCTCCCCACGCAGATCGGACTCGACTCCGATCATCCGCTCGCCGCCGGTGAAGTCGGACGCGTCGGCGTCGCCATCTGCGGACTACCGGATATGGAGACGCTGTTCGACGGGATTCCGCTCGACACCATCTCCACTTCGATGACCATCAACTCCACGGCTGGCATCCTGCTGGCTCTCTATGTCGCCGTGGCCCGGAAGCGCGGCATGGACCCGCAACGGCTGACGGGAACCGTGCAGAATGACATCCTGAAAGAGTACATCGCCCGCGGCACGCACATTTATCCACCCGCTCCGTCTCTGCGCCTGACCACGGACCTGTTCGCCTGGGCTGCCCGGGAAGTCCCGGCATGGAACGTGATTTCGGTCAGCGGCTATCACATCCGCGAGGCAGGTTCCACCGCCGTCGAGGAATTGGCCTTCACGCTGGCCAACGCCATCGCGTATTTGGACGCGGCGCGCACGGCCGGCCTGGACATTGACTCCATCGCGCCGCGCGTCTCTTTTTTCTTCAACTGCCACAACGACTTCTTCGAGGAGATCGCCAAGTTCCGCGCCGCGCGGCGGCTCTGGTCACATATCGTGCGCGACCAGTTCGGCTCAGCCAACCCACGTTCGCAGATATTGCGTTTTCATACCCAGACTGCCGGCTCCACGCTGACCGCGCAGCAGCCCGAAGTGAATGTGGTGCGGACCACCATGCAAGCGCTTGCGGCGGTGCTCGGCGGCACGCAGTCGCTGCACACCAACGCGCAGGACGAGGCGCTCGGACTGCCCACCGAGGCCGCCGCATTGCTCGCGCTGCGCACCCAGCAGGTGATCGCCGCCGAGAGCAACGTGGCCGCCACCGTGGACCCGCTGGCCGGGTCGTACTTCATCGAATCACTGACCAACGAAATCGAGTTGCGGGCCAGTGAACTGATCCGGCAAATTGCCGGGATGGGAGGCATGCTGCGCGCCATCGAAAGCGGTTTTGTGCAGCGCAAGATTCAGCAGTCCGCCTTCCGCCAGCAACGCGATATGGACTCCGGCGTGCAGCAAGTTGTGGGTGTCAACTGCTTTCAGTCGGACAACAAAGCGGCCCTCCCCGTATTCCAGATTGACCCGAAGATCGAGGCCGATCAGATTGCCCGGCTCAATGGAATGCGCGCCAGTCGCCATGCGCAGCGCGCCGCCGAGGCGATTCAGGTCGTGGAGCAAACCGCTCGCACGGCGGACAATCTGATGCCCGCCATCCTCGCCGCCGTCGAGGCCCACGCCACCGTCGGAGAAATTTCCTCGGCATTGCGCAATGTCTTCGGCGAATACAAGGAAGGTGTTGTTTGGTAATATATAATTTTCTCAACCAAGGCCAGCAATGAAACCCATTTTCCGCCACAAGTTTTTCAGTTCCTGGATGCTTCTCCTGCCACTGTTATCGGCAAGCCCCATGCAGGTCCGCGCGCAGGAAGCAGCGCCGGACGCAGCACCGGCTCGCTATGAATACTCATTCACTCCCGCCGAACGGATGGATGATTATCTGGAACGCACGGTGGGGCTCGAGTCGCTATTCAACGCCGCGGCACTGGCCGGGCTGGATCAGGCACGCGATAAACCGGAAGGCTGGCGGCAGGGCGGCAATGGATACGGCCAGCGATTGGTATCCCGGATGGCGCGCATCGCGATCGGCAACACGCTGCAGTTGGGCGTGGAAGCGGTATTGCACGAAGACTCACGCTACACGCCCTCGGAACGGACAGGAATCCAGCCGCGCCTGGCCGACTCGCTGGTTCACTCATTTCTGATCAAGACACCCCATGGCCGGCGCGCGCCTCCCTGGGGACGGCTTGCCGGGGCGCTGGGCTCCGGATTCATCTCGAGGACGTGGTACCCGGATCCCGATGACGCCTGGCAGGACGGCGCCCGTTCCGCGGGCATCTCCATCGGCGTCTATACGGGAACCAATGTCTTTCGCGAATTCTGGCCGGACATCAAGCGCCTCTTCGGCAGATAGCCGCGCCGTGCGCGCATTGCATTTCCACCATCCACGGCCTAGAATTTCTTTATGGCCACCACCGCTCAAACTACCGCAGCATCCTCAGACACTCTGATCATCGCCGGCCGCGAGTTCCGCTCGCGCCTGCTGATCGGCACGGGGAAGTATCAAACTTTTCAGGAGATGGCGCGCTGCCTGGAGGCCTCCGGCTCGGACATGGTTACGGTAGCCGTGCGCCGCGTGAACATCAGCGACCGCTCGCAGGAGTCGCTGCTGGACTACATCGACACCAAAAAGTATTTCATCCTGCCGAACCCCGCAGGGTGTTACACCGCCGACGAAGCCCGGCGCACGGCGCGGCTGGCGCGCGAGGTAGGTCTGTCGAACTGGGTGAAGCTGGAAGTGATCGGCGACGAAGCGACGCTGTTCCCCGACAATTTTCAATTGGTGGAGGCCACCCGCATCCTGGCCAAGGAAGGTTTCGTGGTACTGCCCTACACCAATGACGACCTCATCTCCGCTCTCCGTCTGGTGGACGCCGGAGCCGCCGCGGTGATGCCGCTGGGCGCGCCCATCGGCTCGGGAATGGGCATTCAGAACATCGCCAACTTCCGAATTTTGCGGGAAAGAATCACCACGGTTCCGCTCATTCTGGATGCGGGCGTGGGCACCGCCTCCGACGCCGCGCTGGCCATGGAACTGGGCGCGGAAGCGGTTCTGATGAATACGGGAATCGCGCTGGCCAAGGACCCGGAGAAGATGGCGCTGGCCATGCGCCACGGCGTCGAGGCCGGGCGGCTCGCCTATCTCGCCGGTCGCATGCCGCGCAAGCTATACGCCACGGCCTCTAGCCCTCTTGATGGAATCGTTCGCTAGACCACTCTCACCTATGCCGTAGCAATATCCCCGCCGCGCCAGTAATGGCGCAGCCCGGATACACCATCCCCCCAAATGGTCTGGCGCTGTTGTGATCCTGATTGTCGATTGGGTTGGAGTGCTGGAGACCGCAGTATCCGCCACCTGCGCAGGACGCCGCGCAAGCTATGCCCGATACTTCTCTTCCACCGAGTAACCGCAGACTTCCCGGCAATCTCCGCAGTAGAAGCAGCCGTCCTCGCACAGGCGTACATTCATGTCCGACTTGCAAAGGATACAGAAGCGCGGACACTTACATTCGTCCTCGATCACTCCACAAACTGTGCAAACATATCCGAACATTGCGAATGCCTTTCGATGGAACATCCTCTTGTGAATCTACGCCAATATACGCCACCGCGATTCCCGCCACAAGGAAAAGACAGCCCCAAGACAAGCAATGTGCCGCATCGCACACTGGCGATGGCCAAAGACAAATACAAATACCAAAGACAAATAGAAACACAAAGGCCGCCAGCCCGCAGACTGACGGCCCACTCCGCAATGCATCACCTGCGAGTTACTGCTGCTTCTGTTCCTTGCTCACCTTCTCGATGATTTCGGTGCGCTCCTTGGTCTCGCTGGAGTTGATCGTGGCGTAGTCCAGACCGAAGCGGCCTTCCACGCAACGGCCAGCGGGCTTGGTGGACGAGTTATCCGTCGCGCCCAACTTGCGCAGCAACTGCGCCGTCGCCGTGTGCGGCGTCACGCGCTGCAGCAGGCCGCGCGCCATGGTGGCTTCGGCAAGCGTAAGCGCGGTCTGGCCGCAGCCGGTTTTAGCGTTGATGTTGGCGCCCTTCTCGACCAGAAATTCGATCAGGTTATTGGAACCCAGGAATGACGCGGCATGAATGGCGGTCCAGCCGGTCTCGGTAATGGCGTTCACGTCCGCTCCCAGCCCCAGCAGAATCTTGGCGGCTTCCAGAGCCTTGGCTTCCTCTTCCTTGCCAAGGTCGTCCTGACGACCGATGCCGACCGCAACCATCAGCGGAGTGGCGTTGCCTTGAATCTGATTATCATCGCCGAACCCCGGTTTATTGAACTCCTTGGCATCAATCACGGTGCCGATGGCGGGCTTGGCTTTGCCTTCTACCAGCGTGCGCATCGCTACGATATCGCCGGCGGCGGCGGCCAGCAGAAACGGCGTTGCTCCGGTAAGGTTCACCGTGGGCTTGCGGCGTAGGCGCAGGCGGGAAGGAGGTGTCTTCAACTGAATGTTCGGATCGGCGCCATGCGCCAGCAGCGAGCGCATCAGATTGCCCATGTTCGAGCCGGTCAGGATGGCGTCGCGATCACGCTTGTTGCGCTCATAGATGTTCGATGTCGAGCTTTGATTCTCGGAGAGCTGCGCCGAGTTTGGAGCGGCCGCGGCCGCCTCCAGCGAAACGCAGCGCCCGCCGGCGCCGCCCTGGCAGACACGCTTGGCGTTGGTGATGGGCATTCCATGCAACACTTTGATGCCGTCGCGCAGCGCATAATGCAGCGGAGCGATGCCGCTGCCGTCCATCATGTTCGGGTCCGCGCCACGATCGACAAGGTGCATGGCCAACTCTTCATATCCGCCCGCGCTGGCAATCAGCAGAGCGGTGCCGTCTTCCGGCGAGGCCCAGTTGATCTCCGCGCCCTTGGCCAGCAGCAGCTTGGTGGTCTCCAGATCGCCGACTCGAGCCGCGAACAGCAGAGGCGTATAGCTGCCGAGCGGCGTGGCGCTGATGACCGCGCTATACCCGTTCACCGTCATCGGTGTAAATCCAGCTTCCTTGCGCATGTGAGTCTTGGCGTTGACGTTCGCGCCGGCGTCGATCAGAATCTTGGCTACGTTCGGCCAGTCGTTGGCGATGGCCCACATCAGAGCGGTCTGGCCGCGGCGGGGTTCGCTCGCATCCACGCGCGCGCCAGCGGCGAGCAGCGCCTTCACGGCATCCACATTGCCCGAGGCGGTCGCGGACATCAGCATGGTCTCGCCCGTCCAGGTAGTCGCGTTGGCGTCGGCACCGGCTTTCAGCAGCCGTTGCGCCATGGGCGTGGCGCGATCATCGAGCGCCAGCTTCAGGGGCGTGACTCCGTAGTCGTTCGCCGCGTTGGGCTTAGCGCCGGCGGCGATCAACTGATCGGCCATCTCCAGATCATTCCAGTGAGCCGCCCAGTGCAGCGCGGTCGCGCCGTCGGCCTGAGGGACATTCACATCCACCTTCTGCTGAATGAGCGTGCGTAGCGCAACTTTGTCCTGACCCTTCGCGGCATCCACGATTCGGCGGTCCGGATCGGCCGCCCGCAAGGCTGCGGACGCGGTCAACACCGCGAATAGAATTCCCGCCAGGTTTCTGGGGCTCAATATCCTGTTCATGACTGAAGCTCCTTGATCGCTCGTTCAATTGCAGTTTGGTGGTACACCAGAGCCCCGCTCGATGGCGGTCACGCCCTGATAAATCCGAGTGCCGCAAAGCCCACCAAGCCCTGAGATGACAGGCATTGGTGGGCTGGCGGGAAAGTTTCTATGCGTACCTAGACCGCTGGGCCGAGGTCCAGCTTGGCGGTGCTGATGCCGAACTTCTCCGTGGGCATGCCAACCATGTTCAGCAGCGTGGCGTGGAAGTTCGAGTACGGCGTGCCCTTGGGATACTTGATGTGCATGCCGCTCTTCTTGATGCGGCCCGCGCCGCCGCCGAACACCGCGATGGGCATGTTCCACTGATTGTGGATGTCGCCGTCGCCCATGCCCGCTCCGTAAACCATGATCGAGTGATCGAGCAGCGTGCCGTCGCCATCGACGGTCGACTTCATGCGCTCCAGGAAGTAGCCGTAGAGCTTGGCGTGATAGGCGTTGATCTTGCCGGCCTGCTCGATGCGCGAGGGAATTCCGCGATGATGGGTGAGCGGATGATGCGGCTCGGTGGCGCCGATCTGGGTATAGACCAGTTCGCTCTCCTCACGGGCCAGC
>CAMBEY010000084.1 GCA_945865705.1 Candidatus Sulfopaludibacter sp. SbA3 | reverse complement strand
ATTGGAATGGTAGGCGCGTGGGGACTCGAACCCCAGACCTCCACCGTGTCAAGGTGGCGCTCTAACCAGCTGAGCTACGCGCCTGCGTTGGTGGCAGGGAAAAAACCGGGATCAACTCTTGCTCCAACAAATCATTTTTTGCAAATGATACCGCGGCGAGAGCGATGAACCCGAACGGTGATTGTAACATGGCAACCGCTGCTGACTGCAAGATGCGGAGATGCTGCCAGGCTAAATTACTCCAGGTAAGCGATATACCCAAGGGACCCAAAAGCGGAGACGGCAATTTAATTGTGGCGGTAATACTTAAGGTTTCAGCTCACTCGTGGGGACCGAGTTTACATATTGCTCAATGGCGGATTTCGTAAGTTCTGAAACTGTGGAGAACTCCAGGCCCATGAATATGCCGGGAACGATGTGGGCGACCCGAGCCTCTGCCTGAATCCGCGTGGCATCGCCCGGCAGGAAAAACGATACGGACAGAACCTTGTCTTCGCCGCTCTGCTTTTCGCTGCGAATCAGCAATCCGGTGACGCTAATGTTTTCCGCCATACCCTGATAGACATCAAATCCATCCCGACACTCGATGGCAGCTCCCAGCGCAACGCGGCGGGCCTTGCGCTGCTCAGGTCCCGACCAATCACCCACTCGAACTGCGCACATAGTTTGCTTATTCTCCGGTTCGGCAGTAGCTGAAACTTGATTTTACTGCTTTTTGCGAGATAGTGAGCGGTAATACTCCTCAACCAGCGAGCGATACTTTTCCGGCACCCGCTCCTGCCCGCTGAGCCGTACCGCTTCAGGCTCCCCCATCTGCATTTCGCGGCGCAGACGCAGTTCCAGTTCCTTCCATTTGTCGGTCAACTCGCTACGCAGACGGTCCAGCTCGGCCGGATCACCGGGGAAATTTCCGGCATCCAGATTCTGCATCGAGCGGATCAAGTCCATCACCATTTTGCCGAACTCCGTGTCATCGGCCAGCAGATCACGCAGCTCACCCGCTTCGCGCGAAAGCTCACCGAACTGGCGATCCATCTGGCGCATCTGCTCCGGAGTAAACTGACCGGGGTAAAACCCGCCGGGGTTATAGGACTCGCCCACGTTTCCGCCCGTGAAGGAACCGGCGCGGCCATCACCGCGACCGCCGCCTATCTGGCCGGGATTGCGCTGGCCGGACATCTGGCCCTGCCCGTCGCTCATTTGGCCGTTGCCACCCTGACCGCCGCGCTGTCCCTGACCTTGCCCTTGCTGTCCCTGTTGGCCGCCCTGTCCTTGTTGTCCTTGGCCTTGCTGGCCCTGACCTTGTTGACCCTGTTGGCCGGACTGGCCCTGTTGTCCCGGCTGCTGCCCGCCCTGCTGTCCTTGTTGACCGGGCTGATTACCGTTTTGGTTCCCACTACGCTGACCCTGCTGACCGGGTTGTTGGCCCTGTTGGCCTTGCTGCTGTGAACCTTGCCCCGATCGTTCGCCGGGACGCTGGCCACCCATGGACTCCAGTCCCTGACGAACCCGCTCCGCTGTTTCCAGTGCACGCGCCAGTTTGTCGCCTTCGCTCGCGCCGCCCTGCTGCATGGCCCGCTGGGCGCCATCGAGACGGTTCGCCAATTCATCCAGGTTCCCGCTCAACTCATCTTCCACCGGCGTAGCCGCTGGCCACAATCCGCGTTGGCTGAGATACGCGCCCTGCCGAATTTTGTCGCTGAGCCGCTCTTCCTGCATATGCGAAGACGCTCCACGAAGTTGCTCGGACGTCTCGCGCTGACTGCCGGCCAGGCGTCCGGCCGCGGCGTTGATGTCGCGCTCCAGTTGCCGCAACTGCTCCAGCAGTTGAATCTTATCGTTGATGGTCTCCGACAGTGCCTGCCGCTCCTCCGGTCCCGGCGAACGATTCTCGCCACGGGCGGCCATGCGCCGCGTCTCTTCAGCGATCCCTTGTTGGAGGTTGGCGATATCCTTGGCGCGATTGGACATTTCGCTCAGGCGTTGACCCTCCATGCTGCTGCGCTGTCCAGCGAGCGCGTTGCTCGCCTCGCGCAGACGCTCCAGCGCGCGCTCACGCTCACTGCCGCCACGTTCGCCGTTCTGCTGATTGCGCCCGTTTTGCTGCTCGCCCTGCTGACCGGATTGTTGTCCGGATTGCTGCTGACCCTGTTGGCCGCGGTTCTGCTGATTCTGACTATTCTGCTGCTGACCAGATTGGCCGCCCTGTCCCGATTGTCCACCTTGCTGACCTTGCTGTTGGCCTTGTTGCCCCTGCTGGCCTTGTTGTCCCTGCTGGCCGGCCTGCTGCATGTCGCGCGCCGCCTGCGAGAGCGAGCGACTAGCCTGCTGCATCTGCGAAGAGTTCGACTGACGCGATAGTTGCTCCAGCTTGCGCGCCAGCTCTTCCGTCTCGCGGCGCAGCATCTCCTGCTCCCAGCGATTGGCCGAGCGCATTGAGTCCTTCTGATTCTCCTGCTCGCGGCGGGCGATCTCCTGTTGACGGCGGGCAAGCTCCTGCAGCTTGCGCATGATCTCGTCCATCTCCTGACCAGGCATGGCGCCGCCCGCGCCTCCTGCGGCCATCTGCTGTAGCGTCTCGTACTGATTCTTATTGGTGTCTAGCTCCAACTGGAACAGGTCGCTCAGGTCGCGGCCCGCGCTGGCGCCGCCACCACCGCCGCCGCCCTGCTGTCCGAAGGCAACTTGAATGTCGCGATAAGTGGCCTCGGCGCGCAGCAAATACTGGAGCGCGGTTTGCTCCGGCGTGAGCGCATCCTCAAACTTCTTTGCCTTAAGCATCTCAATGGCCGGGTCCATGAACTCGACCGCCTTCTTGAGATTTTCCGCCAGCGCGTTGAACTCCTGGTTGACCCCAGTAAGCTCGCGCCGACCGATGCGTGTCTGCAAAGTCTCGGCTTGCTCCTTCACGGTCTGCTGCACGGTCGAGAGGACTTCAGCGGCCTCGGCTAGTTGGTCGGCGCGCTGCTTGTCCTTGCCGCGCAGCACATTCCAGGTCGCCGAGATCACTTCCTTCTGGCGCTCGGAGAGGAAGCTGTCTTCCTCTCCGCCGCCACCGCCACCGCCACCGCCACCGCCCTGCTGGCTTTGCGTGTAGTTGCGCTCAAAGGGACGCACCTGCAGGAAGAACATATCCGTCGGGGTGGTGTTTCCGGCGGCGTCTTTCGCCTCAGCGTAGTAGGAGATCAGGTCGCCGGGTTGCAGCGTGTAATTCTCCAGCGCGATCAAATGCGATTCCGTTACCTGCTGCGTCTTTCCATTCTTCACCAGCGCGACGGTCTTTTTTTCCTTGCCATTCACGATGTATTGCAGGTCGAGGTTGGAGAGCCTTACGTCGTCCTGCGCCTCGAAGTTGATGATTACTTCCTCGACCGGCGTCGGCTTCAGATCCTTGCCGGGGCGGACCAGGCGCACCGTGGGCGCCATGTCGCTGACAGCCTGCATCAGATATTCTTCGCTGGCCCGCGCTTCGCGGCTCTGCGGGTCTTGCAGACGCACGTGATAGAGAGCGTCCTTTGATAGCTTGAAGACGGCCTGCAATTGCTTCTCGCCCGTCTTCTTCAATTCAATGGCGGAGTTGTCATCCAGCACCAGTCTTCCGCCGGGCGCGGGTGAGTCGGTGTGGACAGTGAGTGTGATCTCCGTGCCTTTCAGCGCGATGATGTCGCCGCCAGCCTGCTCGGTAACGTCCTCCATGCCGGCGTAGGGCGGATAGTGAAACTTCACTTCCAGGCGATCCACGCGCGGCACGGCGATCACCGAGATGGTATGCTGCGCGGTGCGCACGCCGTTGGACTCCACGTAATACTGGATCGGCTCCTGAATGTTCATCAACAAAAAATGAAATCCCGCGCCCTTGTCGCCGGGCAGCATGGAAGCTTCTTCCCATGCGGCATTTTTGCCGTAGAGAACGTGCAGCTTCATGTCGGCGGGCAGGAAGCCCTCAGCGGTGGCCAGAATTTCCTGATCCGCGTCGCGACCGACGGTAACGTCGCCGGGAGTCAGCTTAATCAGATACAGCGGATTGTTCTTGGCCTGTGCCCAGCCGATCCAGAGCGTCTTGGTCCCGTAACGAAACACACCCGGCCCAAATAATCCTAGAAATAAAATGATGGCTACGGAGCCAAGGCCCCAAGTCAGTGGTTTCCAGATACGTTTGGGATCGACCAGCGAGTTGGGCGGAGCGGTCGGCGTTTTGCGCATCGCTTCTTCCGCGAGGATGCTTTGGAAAATCTGTGATGAGGCATTGGTCGCGGCGTTTTGCTGCAATTCGACAGCGGTTACCAATTGATCCTTGAACTCGGGATGCTTCTCCTCGACGAAGCGGGCAATGCGCGCGTCGGTGATGCGCTGCAGCAGCGGACGCACCAGAAAATAGGCGCAGGCGGCGAGCAGCGCGGTCCACAGGAAAATAGATCCCATCGTCACTGCCGACTCTGAAAAGCGCCAGTGATTCACGGCCAGAACGGTGCCCACGGTGGCTACCAGGGCCACCACGCCGCAGACGCCCAGGCCCTGAGCCGCCGTCTGCCATTGCAGGCGTCGCCGCACATTGCCGAGGTAGCCGGCGATCTGCTCATTGGGGTGCCCACCAGTTTGACTGGAGCGATCCGGCGGTTTTGAAAACGACTGGAAAGTTTGCATTAGATTTCCTCGCCTTCCATCGTGGGCTGGGATTCAATATTCGCCAGCACTCGCTGCTTGGTCAGGAACGGAAACGCCAAAACCATTTCGATCAGCGCTGCCGCCAGCGCCATTACCATTAGTATCCACCAAAACGACTGCTTTTTCTCAGATTCCGGGGCGCCGGTTACAGCGGCGGGACCTTGCGTGTCGGTTGCAGGAGTGAGCAGTTTGCGGTCTTCTTCCGGCAGTGGTTGCAGATCGGACTCCGACGGGTCAATATTGGCCGCGATCAGATGCTTCTCGGTGCGCTGCGTGATCTCGTAAAATCCCGGTTGACGCAGCAGCAGGAAGTCGGCGCGGTTCTCCTGAGCAAAGGCGACGACGCGCTTGCCGTCCGGACCAATCGCGTCCCATGCCTGCCCCGCCTGCCCGGCGCGCGCGAACTGTTGCAGCGACAGCGTGCTCGGTATGCGGTATGCCGGCGGGTCGGCGGGATAGCCTCCGGCGTAGCGCATCATCTGATGAACGAAGGGAATGAACACGGGATGCAGCGGAAAGTCATTCCAGATATTGTCGAGCGCGGTGGCCAGCAGCAGCACGCGCCCGCCCTCGTATTGCCGCTCGACCAGCGCCGGGTCGGCATTGGCAAAGCGCATCAATACTTTCGACTCGGGAATCCCTTCGGTCTGAAGGCTCAGATAGCCGTATGCCTGCACGGCGCGCAACGATTCGCCACCGGCGTCTTCCAGATCGCGGAAGATGGCGTGGCTGCGCTCGTACTCGCCGAGCAGGATCAGGCGTTCGGCGTCGCGTGTGAGCAGGCGCTTCTGCGTGGCGTGCGCCGGCCAGAAGGCGGCGAGCTGCTGCTCCAGTTCCGGGGCGGGGAAGCGATTGCCCGCCGTGATGATGATCCCGCCGCCGCGTTGCAGCAGCGCGCGCAGCCCATCGGCCAACTCATTGGGAATGCGCGGGATGTTGCTCAGAATCACCAGCGCGTATTGATTCAGCGGATGCGTGGTGGCGTCACCCGGCGTGCGCACTTCCAACTGCCACGGCGAATTGGCCTCGGCGGCCAGCGCGCTGCGGAAATAAAACAACTCACCTTCATCGCCCGTGTTGCGCAGGAAGAGGACTCGAAACGGTTCGCGGCGCTCCAGAGAAAACTGAAAGACATCGTCAGCGGGCAATTCGTCGGCGGTCGAGGCGCGCACTTCGCCGCGATTGATTCCCTGCGGGACATCGAATGGATCGAAGCTGACCAGCGCCACGCCGGAGGCCGGCACCGTAACCGTTTTGCGCTGGATCACTTTTCCCGTGACGGAAAGGGTGAAGTCCCGCGTCGCGGCCTCGGTGCCGAAGCCCCGCACCTGCGCGACCAGCCTTTCAGGATAACGGCTGCCAAAGACCAGCGGGCGCACGCGCACGTCCGAGACGGCGAAGTTGGGCGTGGCCGCCGCCGAGGCGACATCGACTACCTTGAAGTCAGCGACGGGAGGCACGGACAACCCTTGAGCGTTGCCACCCGCTCCGGACTTCTGCAGATCGGAAATAAAAGTTACGGCCAACGCACGGCCGGAGTCTTCCTGAATGCGCTCAATGGCGCGGAAGGCATGTTCGTATGAGGTGGTCCCGGCGGTGGGTTGCAGTCCCGCGAGCGTGGCGCGCAGCGCGGCGCGGTCGGCGGTGGCAAGATTCTGAATTTCAAAGTCGGAGGAAAACGTAACGATCTGGCCGACGTCGTTCTCACTTACATCGTCAATCACTTCGCCAGCGGCCTGCGTGGCGCGCTGCCAGCGGTCGCCGATCTGCATACTTAAGGAAGTATCGAGTAAGATGACGCGATGCCGGCTGCCGGACCCCGTCAGCAGCGACGGCGCGCCGCCCGGGAAAAATGGTCGCGCGAAAGCCATAGCCAGCAGGACCAGCAAAGCGGTTCGCGCCGCCAGCAATGCCAAGTGCTTCAGCTTCTGCCGCGAGGCGGATTTCAAGGGCACCTTGCGCAGAAACATCAGCGAGCTGAAGGCAATGCGCTGCGCCTCTTCACTGCGGATGAGATGCACCCAGAGGGGCACCGCCACCGCGCAGGCTCCCAGCAAAAACCATGGCGAAAGAAATTGCATCGTCTCAGTCGTCCTTGTTTAAACAGAGCCGCGACCGTCAGGGAGCGGACCGGCCCAATGATCAACTAACACCCAATGGCCACTGATAATCGATCAACGGGTCCACTCCCTTACGGTCGTGGCTCTGTTAGCCTCTGCGCTGCCGCGCCGACAGATAGTGGAACAGCGCGTAGTCGAGCGGGCGCGACGTGGGCACCAGTTCGTAATCAATGCGCGCGGACCGTGCATCCTGGCCGATGCGCCCGATGTGTTCCTCAATCAGCTTGCGATACTGCGGCCCGGCGTACTCGGGATTCACTTCCATGCGGTCGCCCGTCTCGAGGTCTTCGAGCAGGACCGGCTCATCCAAATTAAATTCCAGTTCGAGCGGGTCCATCAGATGGAAGAGAACCAGGTCGTTGCCGCCGAAGCGCAGACGTTGCAGTGAATCGGAGATTTTTTCCGGCTGTTCGTAGAAGTCCGAGATCAGCACGATCACGCCGCGCCGGTGCAGCATGCCCGCCAGCTTGTCGAGCGCGCCCGCCAGATCCGTCGTCTGGCCGGGCTTGGCATTGTCCAGCGCGTGCAGTATGCGCGGAAGCTGGCCGCGCCTCATGCGGGCCGGAATGCGCTCGCGAATCTCCGAGTCGAACAGAATCAGACCGGTGGCGTCGCGCTGCTGGCTGGCGAAGTAGGCGAGCGAGGCGGCGAGATAACATCCGTACTCATACTTGCTGATGGCCGGCGCATCCTCCGCCCCATTCACATTTTTGTAATTGCCGCCGAAGCCCATCGACGCACTGACGTCGAGCAGGATGGTCAGCTCGGTGTTGGTCTCGCCGTGATACTTCTTCTGATAGTGGCGGTCGCTGCGCGCGTAGACGTTCCAGTCAATGGAGCGCGGATCGTCGCCGGGAGTATACAAGCGGTACTCGGCGAATTCGATGGAGACGCCAGTAAAGGGCGAGCGGTGCAGTCCGGTGAGGAAGCCCTCCACCACGCTGCGGGCAATTAGTTGAAGATCGGAGATGCGCCCCAGAATGCGCGGATCAAGAAAACGCGTCGGCCCGGTGGTAGCTCCGCCGGGAAGCCCGCCAAAGCCCGCCTTGCGCGCGGCCTGCTCGACGCTCGATTGAAGATTACCCAGGAAGCTCATTTGTCTTCTGCTCGTAGATGATGCCATGTAGCAAGCGGCGAGGGAGCGACTTGCTATTTTATATTGTCATCCTGAGCGCAGCGAAGGACCCGCTTTTCCGCAACTCGCCCAACACGCTAGAGTAAAGCAGGTTCCTCGCTGCGCTCAGAATGACAACTAAAAGCGAATAACGGCCAAAAACAAAGTGCGTCACCAATCGCTTACGACAAGCCTGACTTCGGCACCGGCACCGAGGCGATCAGGCGCTTTACGATTTCGTCCGTTGTGATGCCCTCGGACTCGGCGTGAAAATTAGTCAGGATGCGATGGCGCAGAATGGGCGCGGCCAGCCGCTGGACATCTTCGACGGAGACGTTGAAGCGGCCATCCAGCACCGCGGAGGCCTTGCCGGCCAGCGCCAGATATTGCGCGGCGCGCACGCTGACTCCATAGTTCACATATTTCTTCACGAAGTCGGGGGACGATGGATCGGTCGGGCGAGTGGCGCGCGACAGTTGCACGGCGTAGCGCGCGACGCTATCGGCCACCGGCACCTTGCGGATCAACTGCTGGAAGAGGCGAACCTCTTCGGCGTTGGTCATCGGTTCAATCTCAACCGAAAGGCCGGAGGTGGTGGCGTTGACCACGTCCACTTCCTCCTGCTCGCTCAGATAGCCAATCACAATGTTAAACATGAAGCGGTCGAGCTGCGCTTCCGGCAGCGAGTAGGTGCCTTCGAGCTCGATGGGGTTTTGCGTCGCCAGCACCAGGAATGGTTTATCGAGGTTGTAAGTTTTTCCGAGCACAGTAACGCTGTACTCCTGCATGGCCTCGAGCAGCGCCGACTGCGTCTTGGGCGGCGTGCGGTTGATTTCATCCGCCAGCAGCACCTGCGTGAAGATGGGGCCGGGGACAAACTTCCAGACGCGGTGGCCGGTGGCCATGTCTTCTTCGATGATGTCGGTGCCGGTGATGTCGGCGGGCATCAGGTCGGGGGTGAACTGAATGCGCTTGAACATCAGCCCCAGCGCGGAGGCCACGGATTTTACAAGCAGCGTCTTGGCCAGGCCGGGCAGGCCGGTGATCAGCGTGTGGCCGCCGACCAGTAGGACGACCAGCACCTGGTGCACGGCCTCATCCTGTCCGATGACCATCTTGCGAATCTGCTTGGTGATTGACGTGCGGTATTCGTGCAGCCGTGCGAGATGCTCGCGTACATTGCTTTCGGTGATCTGTGGTGTGCTCGTCAGCGACATGCGTGGTGGGTCCCTCTCGTGTAAATGTGCGGTGATTCAGCCAACGCTAAAGCAAATTCGATGCTACTCGGCTCCGGCCAATTCTAAAAGCAATTTTTGCGCCGGGCGGAACCCGGGCGCGATCTCCAGCGCGGCCAGCACCTGCTCGCGGGCCTCGGTGGTCTTCGATAATTTCATGTAGGCTGCTGCCAGCTTGTAGTGCGCCTCGGCCTTGTCAGGAGGATTCAGCGCCAGCACGCCTTGAAAAGCGCGGATCGCGGTGGCATTGTCGCCTTCTTCCAAACTCCAGTTGCCCAGACTCTGATGCGACTTAATATCGTACATGGACACCTGGAGCGAGTCCTCCACCACCTGCATGGCTTCCTTACGGCGGCCTTGCTCGTGCAGCAGATTGGCCAGCTTGCTGAAGGCTTCGGGATTGCGTCCGCGATGCCGCCGCCAATCCAGCAACTCCGCCACGGCCTTTTCTTTTTGGCCCTGCTCGATGTAGATGTCGGCCAGCAACTCGTAGACGTTGCCGTCCTCTGTATAAGGAGGCAGCATGGTCTTGGCTTCCTCGGCGACCTGGATCGCTTCCTCCAGCTTCTTCTCTTTGCGTAGACGGGAAGCCGTGCGCAGCTTGCCGATGAAGTCCTGCGAAGTACCCTGCGCTTCTTCGAGTAAACCTTTCACGAAGGATTGCGGATCGCCATCTTCTTCTTCCTCACCCTCTTCTTCGCCCTCTCCGCCCGATCCCGGAGGATGGCCGAAGCGAGCCTCGATCGACGGCTCCTCCATCTTCGAGAAATCGATTGCTTTGCCGAAGTCGTAGGTCTTCTCCCGCGCATATTCCTTGAAGAGCTTGTCGAACTCTTCGAGGCTCAAGCCCAGTTTTTCCTGGAATACCTGCGCGTCTGTTTTGGTCTCGCCGTAGGCCCGCAGCATTTCGTTGATCTTGGCGAAGCCGTGCTTGTCGATGATGTATTCACAGATCAGTCCGGACTGGAAGTAAGCGAAGACAACCTGATTGGGATACTTGGGCCGGACGAATACACCGTTCAACTCGTTCATGGCCACCAAGCCATGTTTCTGCAAGGCATGCAGTGTGGTAAGGCTCAACGGGTCGCCCCAGCCCAGTTTCGAGTGTGCCTCCTCATAGACCGAGAGGCCTTCGGTGAACCAGCGTGGCACGCGGTTCTTGGTGATGCCCAGCGTGATGACGTGCGCCAGCTCATGCCACAGCGTGCTGCCCCAGTGGAACTCGCCCGTCGGTCGCGCCGAAGGTGCGTCCATCGCCACCACCGGGCCAAACGACG
>CAMBEY010000083.1 GCA_945865705.1 Candidatus Sulfopaludibacter sp. SbA3 | reverse complement strand
AGGGTGAGCGCGTGGAGTATCTGGCCCACTTGCCGCTCGCGGAAGGCTTGATTCTTGCTCGCGGAGAGTTCGCGCAGCAGGCGGCCGCGCTCGCGGATCACTGGCGGCGGGACCTGATCGGCCATCAGGTCGGCGGGCGTGCCGGGGCGGCGCGAGTAGGGAAATACATGCAGGTAAGTCATGGGCAGTGAGTCGATGAGTGCGTAGGTCTGCTCGAAGTCACTGTCGGTCTCGCCGGGAAATCCCACAATCACATCGGCGCCGAAGGCCGCGTTGGGGAAGCGCTCATAAGCTGCCAGGATGCGCTCGCGGTAGCGCGCGGCGCGGTACTTGCGGTGCATCAGGCGCAGGATGCGGTCCGAGCCGCTCTGCAGTGGCGCGTGAATATGGCGCGCGATGCGCGGCGTTGCGGCGATCAGGTCGAGCAGCGCGTCGGTGAAGTCCATCGGTTCGACTGAGCTGAGGCGTAACTTTTCTATCGGCGTCTCATCTAAGACTCTTCGCAGCAGCCGCGTGAATCCTGATCGTGGGGCGCGGCCTTGTTCATGAAGGTCGCGGCCGTACTGGCCGAGGTTCACGCCAGAGATGACCACTTCGCGGTAGCCCGCGGCAGCGAGGCTCCGTACTTGCTCGACGACTTCGGCGGGCGCAAGACTGCGGCTCAGGCCGCGCACCGACGGGATGATGCAGAACGAGCAGCGGTTGTCGCAGCCATCCTGAATTTTCAGATTTGGCCGTGTGCGATCCTCGACCGTGCCGCCGAAAAATGGTGCGGCGGTGAACTGGCGTTGCGCATAGATGTCCGAAGTGAGGATTTTTGCGCCCCCGACTGAACCCAGAGGTGCTGTGTCATCGTCGGGGTGGTTGGCGGAGAGTTGCGTGACCGGGAAGAAGGAAGCAAAGGAACGGATGGGCGCATCGGCTTTTTCCTCTGCTTCCTTTGCCTCCTTTGCTTCCAGTAGTTTCGCAATCTCCGACTTATGCGCGTTGCCCACTACCCATTCAACACCGGGCAGCGCGGCCAACTCATTGGGGCGGCGTTGCGCGTAGCAGCCGGTGATGACGATGCGCGCTTGCGGATTGTCACGATGGATGCGGCGGGCGGACTGGCGCAGGTCAGCGTCGGCGGCGGACGTTACCGTGCAACTGTTCAGGATGACCACGTCGGCGGAGGCGTGGTCAGGCGAGGCCTTGTAACCGCGCGCCGCGAGGTCCTGCTCGATGGCAGCGCCGTCGGCCTGGTTGGCGCGGCATCCGAAGTTGCGGGTGTGGTAGCTGGGCATGTTGTATCAGAGCCGCGACCGTAAGGGAGAGGAGCGGCTCATTGGTCACTGGAAATCGGCGAACCGGTCCGCTTGCTTACGCGCGCGGCTCTGTTTACTCCAAGGAAAAGGGCGTGCCGCAAACTGCCAGCACGCCCGGATTATAAAACTGTAAATGTCAAAAACTAATCGCCTTCACTACGACGAAAACGCTTACGGCTGCGTTTGCGGGCAAGGGCTTGCTTTACGCGCTTTTTCTCGCCGGGTTTCAGATAGAACGAATGCTTCTTGACCTCTTTAATGATGTCTTCGGTCTGAACTCTCCGCTTGAAGCGGCGCAGGGCGTTTTCCAAGGACTCGCCGTCCTGGAGTCTAACTTCCGCCAATGTAAATACACCCCCTCGCTTGTTTGGCATTTCTTTGTGCCAGCAGCTATAATCTCAAGTTTAGAGCCTTGTGACAATAGAATTCTGGCAGCTCGTTGGAAAACTGTTTGGCGTGCTATTCCTCGCTCGGCTGGGAATGACACCGATTGTATCTTCCGGCGGTCATCAATCAGAAGGAAGTCATGGATAAAGTTCTGACCATTCTGCTCGCCGGTGGGGCCGGTGAACGGCTCTTCCCGTTGACGCGCGAGCGCGCCAAGCCCGCCGTGCCGTTCGGCGCCATCTACCGCATCATCGACGTTACCTTAAGCAACTGCATCAACTCCGGCCTGCGCAAGATATTCATCCTCACGCAATACAAAGCGCTTTCGCTGAACCGCCACATCCGGCTTGGCTGGAATATTTTTTCGCCCGAGATGGGCGAGTTCATTGAAATCGTCCCTCCAATGAAACGCGTGGGCGAGCATTGGTATCAAGGCACGGCAGACGCGGTCTTCCAGAATATTTACAGCATATTGATCGAGGACCCCGACTATGTGCTGGTGCTGGCCGCGGATCACATCTACAAGATGGACTACCAGAAGATGCTGGAGCAGCATAAGCGCACGGGCGCTGATGTTACCGTGGGCACCATCCCGCAACCGGCCGAGGAGGCCGCGCGCTTTGGCGTGGTCAAGCAGGATGCCGGCGGCGCCATCACCGGTTTTGTGGAGAAGCCGCAGGGCGCGGTGCTAGAGGAGTTGCAACGCGAAGGCACGGCGCAGACCTAGATGGGAATCTATCTGTTTACCGCGTCGAAGCTGATCTCCATGCTGCGCAAGGACGCTGGCGACATGAGCTCGGCCCACGATTTTGGCAAGAATATCATCCCCGACATGGTGGGAATCCATCGCGTAATGTCCTATCCCTTCGTGGACGAGAATCATCAGGAGGCTCTGTATTGGCGGGATGTCGGCACGCTCGACGCCTTCTATGAGGCCAACATGGATCTGGTAACGGTGCGGCCGACTTTCAATCTTTATGACCGCAACTGGCCGATTCGCACCATGGCGCTACAGAGTCCGCCGACGAAGTTCGTTTTCGCGCAAGAAGGCTCGCGCATGGGGCTGGCGTTGGACTCGATTGTGTCGCATGGTTGCATAGTCAGCGGTGGCCGTGTGGTCCAGAGTATATTGTCGCCTGACGTGCGCGTGAACAGTTTTTCCGAGGTGCAGGGCTCCATCCTGTTTTCGGGCGTCAACGTGGGCCGCTACAGCCGTCTGCGACGTTGCATCATTGACCGCGATGTAACCATTCCAGAGAATACGCAGATCGGCTATGACCTGGACCAGGACCGCGAGAGGGGTTACACGGTAACTGAATCCGGCGTGGTGGTGGTGGGCCGTCCCGTACCTGATGATGGGATATGGGCGTGAGTGAGTAATTAAGTAGAGTGAGTCATTTTATTAATCCGAGTGAGCGAGGCGGCGATGAGCCAGCAAGTAGATACCCAGATAACAAATACAAAGATAAAGAGTGTCAAGGGCAGGGAAGTGCTGGATTCGCGCGGGAATCCCACGGTGGAAGCCGAAGTCACTTTATCCAGCGGCGCGATGGGCTGGGCGGCTGTACCGAGTGGCGCATCGACGGGGGAGCACGAGGCTGTTGAATTGCGCGACGGCGATTCAAAACGCTATCTTGGCAAAGGTGTTCGCAAGGCGGTCGAGAACATCGGCAAAGTGATTGCCCCGGCGTTGGCTGGTACGAACGCGCGGGAACAGGCGGCGGTGGACCGCTTGATGATTGATCTGGATGGAACGCCGAACAAATCGAAGTTGGGAGCCAACGCCATTCTGGCGGTATCCCTGGCCACCGCGCGCGCCGCGGCAGTGGCGGCGGGCCTGCCGCTCTATCGCTATTTGGCTGGGTTAAGCGGCGCGGCGACTGGCGCGACGAAAGGAACATTGCTTCCGCTCCCGCTGATGAACATCATCAATGGCGGCGCGCATTCAGACAACAATGTTGATTTTCAGGAGTTCATGGTCGCGCCCGTCGGCGCGGAGAATTTTTCCGACGCGCTGCGCATGGGTGTCGAGGTATTTCATCACCTGAAGAAAGTATTGGCCAAGAAAGGTTTCTCCACCGCGGTGGGCGACGAGGGCGGATTTGCGCCGAGCCTGCGCTCCAACACCGAGGCCATTGAGCAGATACTGGAGGCCATCAACGCCGCCGGTTACAAGGCCGGCGAGCAAATCATGCTGGCGCTGGACCCGGCGACCAGTGAGCTTTACAAAGACGGCAAGTACATCTTCAAGAAGTCGGATAAGAGCGTCCACACCTCCGAGCAGATGGTCGAGTTCTGGGCCGACTGGGTGCGTCAGTATCCCATTGTCTCTATCGAAGACGGCCTCGCTGAGGATGATTGGGATGGCTGGAAGCTGATGGTGAAGACGATGGGCGCGAAGGTCCAGTTGGTGGGCGACGATTTGTTTGTCACTAACACGCAACGACTCGAGCGCGGCATCAAGGAGCACGCCGCTAACTCCATCCTGATCAAAGTTAATCAGATTGGCTCGCTGACCGAAACGCTCGAAGCGATTGCCATGGCCCGCCGCGCGGGATTCAGCTCGATCATCTCTCACCGCTCCGGCGAGACCGAAGACTCCTTCATCGCCGACCTCGCGGTGGCCACCGATGCGGGGCAAATCAAGACTGGCTCAGCCAGCCGCTCCGACCGCATCGCCAAGTACAACCGCCTGCTGCGCATCGAAGACGAACTGGGCGCGGAGGCGCGCTTCCTCGGTCGCAAGACCGTATTTGGTCTTGGCGGTTGATGAGGTGCTCGAACTTTGAGAGAATTGGCTGAGGTGCTTCACATGAATCCACCAACCACATCGATATTTGATCTGAGTTCTTCCGAGAAACTTCAACTTGTGGAAGATTTGTGGGATGATCTGGCGGCCACTCCCGATGCGGTGCCGGTTCATGACTGGCAAAAGCAGGAACTGGCTCGACGGAAGGCCAATATACTGATGAACCCGGAATCGGGGCTGGCGTGGGAAGAAGTCAAACGCAGGGTTCGCAGCCGTCATGACCGCTAAATTGATCGTAGCCCCGGAGGCCGAGCAAGACGTCGCGGAAGCCTACGCATGGTACGAGAGTCGCCGAACAGGCTTGGGTGAAGAGTTCCTGAGTTGCGTTGATGCCTGCGTGGAAGCCATTTGCCGCACACCAGAAATGCACTCAGTCACTCACGAGTCTTATCGCCGGGCGCTGGTGCGTCGCTTTCCGTATGCCGGATTCTTTGAGTTCGCAGAGGGTACGGTAACGACCTACTGCGTGATTCACGCCTCCAGCCATCCGGACAAGTGGCGGCAGCGGCTTCCTTAAGCAGATATTGGGCCCAAGGACGGATTGGCATGAATGTCTTTATCATCGGCTCCGGATTCACAAAAGCGATATTCCCGTGCGCACCACTCAACGGCGAGTTGCTTAACGCAATCGCGGCAAATGATTCTAATAATTCCTCCTCAAAACTGTTGAAGAGGTACGAAACGAAAGACATTGACATTGAGATTGCGCTGACAAGGCTGGATATTGAAATCACCCAGGTTGGTTCCAGCGAGCGTGAGAAGCTAACCCAACTGAGAAAAGACATCGTAGGAGAACTCGGTAATTTCTTTGGGGCTGCCAGCAAGTTTTGTGCCTCGGACAGCCTTATTACTGAAAAACCATGGCTAGCTGATTTCATCAACAGGTGTTTCAAATCAGGAGATGTTGCTATCAGCCTGAACTATGATTGCGTCCTGGAAGGTGCATTAGACTGCTGTGGAAAATGGACGCCGAAAGGAGGATACGGCGACCTGATCGGTCCTCCGCTGGGTTGCACTATTGGCTTTTCTGAGAGCCCGGTGAAAGTCCTCAAACTGCACGGTTCAGCCAGCTTTGAGGAAGGGATGGATATCGGCAAACCACAGGCTCGACCGATCGGATTGGGGTTCTACGAATGTTTCTTCCCGCGTTCCGCGCATGGCAAGAACTTTGGACTAGTAAATGGAACTACCTACATTATTGCCCCGAGCTATGTGAAAATTCCGACAGTCGAAATTGCCTATTTGATGCTGGACGCGATCAAAGCGACCGCTAATGCCGAAAATCTTATAGTTATTGGGTGCTCGCTACGCCCAGAGGATTCATTTTTGAGAGTGCTCCTGGCAAATTTTGGTCGCCAAGGACCTCATGAAAGAAAGATCATAATCGTTGATCCGGAAGCAAAGAAGATAGCCAAAGGCCTTGGAAACTTCTGGTCATCGGATGTCGAAGGCCTGATTGTTCCAATTCCATCGCTCATTCAGACTTCCGTTTCATGTTTGGTGAATAGTATCTCGAATATCAATTATGGATGCGGATGAATCTGGTTTCATGACTCCAAAACCACTTTTGCTGATCATGCTGGATGGATGGGGGCACAACCCCTCTTCCTATGGCAACGCTATCGCGCTGGCGCGCAAGCCCACTTGGGATGAGCTGACGCGCGACTATCCGCATACGCTGATTCACACTTCGGGGCCTGCCGTGGGATTGCCCGATGGGCAGATGGGCAACAGCGAGGTGGGCCATCTGAACATGGGCAGCGGGCGCATCATTCACATGGACATCACCCGGCTGGATCAGATGATCCTGTCCGGTGAGTTCTTCAAGCACCCGGTGCTGATGAATGCGATGATGCGCGGGCGCGAGCGGCGGCTGCATTTGCTGGGGCTGCTCAGCGACGGCGGCGTGCATTCGCGGCAGGAGCATCTCTACGCGCTGCTGCGCATGGCGCGGCAGTCAGGTGTCGAGAAGGTTTTCGTTCATGCCTTCATGGATGGCCGCGACACGCCGCCCAAAAACGGCATCGGATACATGGAGCAGTTGCAGAAGCAGATGAGCGAGATCGGCGTGGGCGAAGTGGCCAGTGTCTCGGGTCGCTATTACGCGATGGATCGCGACAAGCGCTGGGAGCGCACCGCGCGGGCGTACAACGCTATCGTCACTGGCGAAGGCCAAAAGACGGCTGACCCGGCGGCGGCGATTCGCGCCTCGTATGAGCAGGGCGTTACCGACGAGTTCATCGAACCTCATGTGGTAACAAATGAACGCGGCGAGCCGCGTGGCGTGATCCGCGACGAGGACGCGGTGATCTTCTTCAACTTTCGCGCCGACCGCGCTCGCCAGATGACCACCGCGCTCACCGACCCGCTGCTGGAAGGCATTCCGCGCGCGGCGATGCCGCAGCGGCTGGCTTACGTCTGCATGACGCAGTACGACAAGAAGTCCAGCCTGCCGCGCGTGCTGGAGGCCGAGGAGCCGAAACACATTCTGGCCAACATCATTGCCGAGAACGGCCTGCGCAATCTGCGCGTGGCCGAGACGGAGAAGTACGCGCACGTCACTTATTTCTTCAACGGCGGCGTGGAGACGGCTTTCCCCGGCGAGGAACGTATTTTGGTGCAATCGCCCAAGGTGGCGACTTATGACCTGAAGCCGGAGATGAGTGCGGCGGGGATCGCCGACGCCGTGGTCAAGGCCATCGAGGGCAAGACCTTCGACTTCATCATCATCAACTTCGCCAACGCCGACATGGTGGGCCACAGCGGGAAGCTCGATGCCGCGATTCGCGCCGTGGAGACGGTCGATAGTTGTCTCGGGCGCATTTACGCGGCGCTGCGGCGCGAAGGCGGGGGCATGATCGTTACCGCCGACCACGGCAACGCCGAGATGATGATTGACCCGGTAACAGGCGGGCCGCACACCTATCACACCACTCTCCCTGTACCCTTGCTGATGGTGCTTCCTGGCGCCAATCTCCCGCACTTGCGGGAAGGTGGATCCCTGCGGGACATCGCACCGACGTTGCTGGGAATCAGCGGGCTGGAGACGCCACGGGAGATGAGCGGTCGCGACCTGCGCAGGAATCCGATTGGGCCGAAATAAAATATTTTTATTCATGCTTGTCACAGAAGTTTGGACGTATAATCGGGGCGTCCGGCAGTTCCAGCGCGGAACTTGAGCAACCGAGTTGAGCCTACTAGCCGAATCCCGCTACTGTCTCGTCGGCATATTTGTTCTGACTCACTTGTTCGCTCACTGTGAATGCGCGTGCAACCTCTTCGGGAGGGATCATGCGGAATGTCACAATCCATCCCTCTACATCAATTGATTACGATTCCTGTGTCGGTGTGTGCGCGCGGTTTTTGGCCGTGCGGTGCGCGCCGTCGTTCATGGCTGCCATAACCAATCCATCCAAAATGGAAAAGGAGTGAGCGATGACTGGGAAAATTTTATTGGCCATGCCGCCGGAGCGGCAGATTCGTGTCCTGAATATTCTGGAGAGTGAACACTACGATGTAACCCTGGCCGCCGACGCGGCTCGCGCGACGATGTTGTTGGGGTTTCCGGCGCACTTCGATCTGGTGCTGGTGGATGCCGACATCCCAGGTGGCAGTTGGCGGGAGATTCTGCAAATGGTGATCGCCTCGCGGCCCGAGTGCGAGGTGATTGTCTGTTCACGCTGCGGGGAGGAAGAGTTGTGGGCCGACGTGATCCAGTCTGGCGCATTCGATCTGATCCCTGATCCCATCGAACGCAATGAACTGCTGCGCATCGTCAATAGCGCGCGCAACAGCGAATACCTGCGCCGCTTCACGCATTTCCACAACGCGCAGGCCAGTTAACCACCACACTAAAGTCACAGGGGGGGCGAAGGGGTTCCCCTGCCTGCTTGCCATGCGCACGGTCTGACCCAATAATGAAGGGATGGCAGACCAAATTTATCTGAGCCTCTGGCTCCCTGACTTCAGTGAGAGCTCGATGATTGAAACATGGGGCAAGGTGTTGGAGGCCTTCCCCGCGTCGCCAGCCTTACCGGGTGTTCGCAGTGTTGCGGTGATTCCATTCGAGTGGAGCGAGACCGCCGTTTTTGAGCAAGACTACGCCGAAGGGGCCGATGTAGCATTGGCCGCCGAAGCTGCCCGCGAATTCCTTCATCCCGATTACGCCTATCAGGCATCGCTCCACTGGGATATGTGGCGGTTGAAGAATCCAGAGGAACTGGCTGACACGGACATGGAAGCCATCGTGGACGACGAGTTCCTGGACAAGGACGAGTCAGGTGTGGATGCTACTGGCGAATCGGAGGAAGTTTCCGAATTGTCAGGCGACCATCGGCCAGGGAATCGTACGGACGAGTTGCTAGGATGGAAACGCCTCCCGATGGAAGTCACGATAACTTGTCTTGGGCCTGAATTTGAAGAGGTGGTCGCCAAGACGGAGTTGGATGGAAGTCCGGAGAGTGCCTTCTCTGTGGTTCCGGAGCGGCCACATCTCAGGGTTGATCTCGGCTTGGACACGTTGTTTTTGCCCGATGACGCGGATCACGAAGATGACCATGAGGTAGAAGATGAGGACGACGAGGATTGACAGGAGTCGGCCTTGTGCTACCGCGACAATATCACTCAATTACTTGGCTTCATCCGCCGCATCGAGAAGGCTGTGCCGCTGAAGAGCAGACTTCTTTGGTCGGCCTCCGGCGATGATCTAGGTGAGCGAATTCGCCTGGCGTACCGTGGCGAGTAAGAGTGCAATCGCTGGTTAAGATTTGTCAGAGAGAGCTTCCACGCCCGGCAGCTTGTGGCCCCCCAGAAACTCCAGTGAAGCGCCGCCGCCGGTGCAGATGTGGCTGACCTTGTCCGCGAACCCAGCCTGAGTGATGGCGGCGATGGAATCACCTCCACCAACAATGGTCGTCCCGCGAACCTTGCTAACGGCTTGCGCGACAGCAAACGTTCCTTTGGCAAAGGGTGGGACTTCAAATATTCCCATGGGACCATTCCAGATGACCGTCCCGGCTGTTACCACCTGCACGGCGTAAAGGCGAGCCGTCTCCGGGCCGATGTCCACGCCCATCCAGCCATCGGGAATGGGTAGAACATGTCCGTCCACAGTTTTGGTCAGAGTAGCGGCGTCGACCTTTTCGGCGATGAGATGATCGCCGGGCAGATCCAGCGTCCAACCATTGTCCTTGGCCTGTTCGAGCAGTTCACCCGCCAGATCAATCTTATCTTCCTCAACCAGAGATTTTCCAGTGTTGAGCCCCTGCGCGCGCATGAAGGTGTAGGCCATAGCCCCACCGATCATCAGCGCGTCAACCTTAGGCAGCAAGTTCCGTATGACCTCGATCTTGTCGGAGACCTTGGCGCCGCCCAGCACCGCGACAAAGGGCCGCTCGGGATTTTCGAGCGCGCGGCCCAGGTAGTCGAGCTCTCTTTCCATCAACAGGCCGGCGGCGGACTGTGGCAGATGATGGGTGATGCCCACCGTGGAGGCGTGCGCGCGATGCGCCGTGCCGAAGGCGTCATTCACATAGAGCTCGGCCAGCGATGCAAGCTGTTTGGAGAACTCCTCGTCATTGGCTTCCTCTTCCGCGTGGAAGCGGAGGTTCTCGAGCAATAGCACACCGCCATCAGTCAATGCGGCGGCGGCAGCGGCGGCCGTTGGTCCCACGCAGTCGGCGGCAAACGCCACCGGCTTTCCCAATAACTTTCCGAGATGGCTGGCAACCGGCGCAAGACTCATCTGGGGATTTACCTTACCCTTGGGCCGCCCCAGGTGCGAGGCAAGGATCAAGCGCGCTCCTTGCTGCAAGGCCAGTTCGATGGTTGGCAAAGTCTGGCGAATGCGCGTGTCGTCAGTGATCGAGGGGGTGATTACGGGGGGAGTCGAGCCGTCTTCGCCCAGTGGGACGTTGAAGTCCACGCGCATGAAGACTTTTTTGCCTTTCAAATTCAGGTCACGAATCGAGAGTTTGGCCATGTATATGTTCTTTC
>CAMBEY010000082.1 GCA_945865705.1 Candidatus Sulfopaludibacter sp. SbA3 | reverse complement strand
GTCTTGGCCATGGCCGGATCGGCTTCCAGTTGCTCGATCAGACGGTCGTTGGCGAACGATTGCCGCAACCCGTACCAGGCGTAAAACGGGACGAGCAGCAGCAGCGATGCAATCGGTACATTGTCCGGGGTGCTAATGATGGTCCAAAGTTGATGCCAATCCATCGTTATCCCCTCCCTTTCACGGTGGACTCATCCAGACGGTCCCAGCGAATTTCTTTCTCCAGCATCACAGGCGAAGGGCCGGAGATGCCGCCATCCTTGCGGACGCGCCAGAAGTGGACAACCAGGAAAGTCGATACCACCACGGGAATCGCCACGCAGTGCCAGATGTAGGCGCGCAGCAGCGCGTTGGAGTCGACGATGGAGCCGCCGAGCAAGGCGAAGCGCACGTCGTTGAACGGAGTCATGCCCATCTCAGGCCCCAGCGGGCCTTCTGATCCCAGCATGGGTGAAGCGCGCGCCATGTTGGTTCCCACCGTTACGGCCCAGAATCCAAGCTGATCATCAGGCAACAGGTAGCCGGTGAACGAAAGCAATTGCGTCAGGACCAGGAGGATCACGCCGACGCACCAGTTGAACTCGCGCGGTTTCTTGTAGGAGCCGGTCAGATAGACGCGGAACATGTGCAGCCACACGGTGATAATCATCAGGTGCGCGCCCCAACGGTGCATGTTGCGCAGCAACTTGCCGAACGGGACGTCGTGCTCCAGATACAGCACATCGCGGAACGCCTGAATCTTCGACGGATGGTAATAGAACATCAGGAGGATGCCGGTGAAGGTGAGCACGATGAACAAGTAGAACGAGATGCCGCCCATGCCCCAGGTATAGCTGTAGCGCACGGCATCGCGGTTGATGCGCGCCGGGTGGAGGTGCAGGAATACGTTGGAGATGACGCCCAGCGAGCGGCTGCGCGGCGTCTCATCGTGCTTCACGCGGAAGACGGACTTGTAGAGCTGCGTCTTCTCCGGCTGCTTCAGGGCTTTGATGTCCTGGTCCAGCTTTACCTTGAACGGTTCAAGCTCCACTTTGACGCGATCGAGCAGGCCGGCGGCGGGTTTCGGCTCGCCAGGATTCTCGTCTTGTCCGGGGATATTCTGTTGTTCGTCTGCCATCCGGCATTCTCCTCGCCTTACCGTTGACTGATCCGAGCCGCGACAGTTATGGAGCGGCCACCATGCGCGAATAACTGAAATGCTCCTGAGAGCGGGACTTGGTCGCGCAAATGACTATCCTGGACGCTCCATAAGTGTCGCGGCCCGGATACACCATCCCGCAAAACGCATCAGACTCCGCGCAGGATCGCGCCCTCATCGCCAAATTGGTCCACGCCACGGAACGGATCGCGGACATACAAGCGTGCCGTATCGACCACAATCTGCCCACCAGGATTCAGCACCACGTGCGCGCGATCCATCGGACGCGGCGCCGGGCCTTCAAAGTTTACGCCCTCGTTGTCATAACCGCTGCCGTGGCAGGGGCACTTGAACTTGTTCTCGCCATCCTTCCAGTCTGGCGTGCAGCCGAGATGCGTGCAGCGCGCATAGATGACAAAAAGTCCTTCGCTGTTGCGCACCACCCAGATGCGGGCATTCTGCTGGAAGCGCGTGTCCACGCCATAGGAAAAATCCGAGGGGTAGCCGAGAATGAAGCTGGTCTTGGGCTCGAACAGCGTGCGCGGAAAGAAGAAGCGCAGGAACATCAAGAGGTCCACTGTGAAGAAGGTGAGCAGCGAGGCCGTAACCAGGCGGCGGCGAACCTTGATGACTTCCTTGGGTGTGATCTTGACGGTTTCTTTATTCGCGGCGTCACCGCTGGAGGCGGCGGCCTGTCCGGCCTGAATCTCTGGCTCGCTCATAACGCTCGTGGTCCCCTTCTGCCCGCCTTGCCCGAAAAGCACTGCGTCGCGGGGGCGAGGAAGAATGTCAACTTGCTAGGTGAGCAATAAATCCGTTGCTCAAAGGAATCTATTTTCATCCGTCTCTTGCTTGCCTGTCAAGTGTTTGAGTGCCTCTGCTGGCGAAAATATACAACACATCCGAAACGGTGTCATGCAGTGAACAGCATTCTTGGTTTGGAGGATTCTCCCGGCTTCACCTATAATTGCTGCCGGCAGCAAGGAATATTCATCTGTGTTGAGCGGCAAATTTGCGGTAGTCTATTTAGACGCGATAGGCTTCAAGAGCCGCGCAGTCTGCTGAATTGGCTGGGGAGGGTTCATGAAAGGTGTGGTTCTGGCAGGAGGCTTAGGCACTCGGCTGCTCCCGCTCACTAAGATCACCAATAAGCATCTGCTACCCGTCTACAACGAGCCGATGATCTACTTCCCGCTGCGCACCTTGGTGGACGCCGGGATACGCGAGATACTCTTGGTCACGGGCGGGCAGAACGCCGGAGACTTTCTGCGCCTCCTCGGCAATGGCGAGGCCTTTGGCCTGCGCCTGCTAAACTACGCTTATCAAGCTGGCGAAGGTGGCATCGCCGACGCGCTGCGCCTGGCCGAGCCGTTCGCCGATGGCGAACCCATCTGCGTGATCCTCGGTGACAACATCATCGAGAAGCCCATCGGACACATCGTTGATGAAGTGCGAAAAAAGCCCGACGGCGCGCACATTATCCTCAAGGAAGTGCATGACCCCAGCCGCTTCGGCGTGCCCGTGTTTGAAGGCGGAAAGCAAACTGGCCGCATCACTCGGATTGAGGAGAAGCCCGCCGATCCACAGTCCAACTTCGCGGTCATCGGTATCTACTTCTACGACGCGTCTGTCTTTGAGCGCATCAAGACTCTAGTCCCTTCGGGCCGCGGCGAGCTGGAGATCACTGACTTGAACAACAGTTATCTGACCGAGGGCAAACTCACTCACAGCTTACTCGACGGCTGGTGGACTGACGCGGGTACTTTCGAGTCACTTCGCGCAGCAAGCAACTTAGTCGCCGAGTCAGTCGAGGCACTTCAGGCAGCCGGAAATACGCCAGCGCTTAAGTAACTCATCGTATAATAAATAGCGAGGACCTTTGAGCGATCATCAAATTGGTTCCATGACTGGCCCCCGCGGCGAGGCGTCTGCTGTCGGCGCGCGCGCGCTGCGCCGCATCACCCGCCGTATCATTCCGTACTTATTCATCCTATACATCATTGCGTTTCTGGATCGCGTCAACGTCTCCTACGCCGCGCTGGAGATGACCGCCGACCTGGGCTTCTCGCCTGAGGTATTCGGTTTCGGCGCAGGCATCTTTTTTATTGGCTACTTCCTGCTGGAAATACCCGGCGCAATTCTGGTAGAGCGCTGGAGCGCGCGCAAGTGGATCGCGCGCATCCTGATCACCTGGGGCTTTGCCACCATCGTGATCGGCTTTGTGAATACCGCTCCACAGTTCTACGCCGCACGCTTCTTTCTGGGCATGGCCGAAGCAGGCTTCTTTCCTGGCATGATCGTCTATCTCACTCACTGGTTCCGCGCGGAGGACCGCGCCAAGGCCGTGGCGTTGTTCATGTCCGCCATCCCTGTGTCGAATGTTATTGGCGCCCCCGTCTCTGGATTGATTCTGGGCATCAACTGGTGGGGCGTCGAGGGCTGGCGTTGGATATTCATTCTGGAAGGTCTTCCCGCCGTGCTATTCGGATTTATTACACTCTTTTATCTTACTGACCGCCCGCACCAGGCCAAGTGGTTGCCGGATGACGAGAAGGCCTGGATCATCGGTGAGTTGGAGCGCGAGAAGCGCGAGAAGGAAAGCCGCCAGCACTTATCGATTTTGCAAGCGCTGCGATCAACGCCCGTACTGCTGCTTGCTTTGACTTATTTTCTCGCTCTAACTGGAAGTTACGGAATCGGCATCTGGTTCCCTACCATGCTCAAGCAGCTCTCGGGCCTGAGTAACTTGAGTGTCTCAATCATTGCCGCCGTCCCTTATTTGTTCATGCTCATCGCGATGCTCTTCGTGGGCTGGTCGTCAGACCGCCGCCGCGAGCGCCGCTGGCACACGGCCATCCCCATGTTTATCGCCGGGACCATGCTGGGCCTGAGTGTCGTGCTGCGCTCCAACCCCCTGGCCGCCGTGATTCTGCTCACTATCGCCATGGCCTGTATGTGGACCTTCGCGCCCACCTTCTGGGCCCTGCCCACGTCCATTCTCACGCAGGCGGCCGCGGCGGCCTCCATCGGCTTCATCAATTCCATTGGCAACCTGGGCGGCTTTGCCGGACCGTACATACTGGGATTCTTCGAGAAGCGAACAGGCTCCACCGCCACGGGACTCAGTTGCGTTGTCGTCGCGCTGATCCTCGGCGGCTTCGTCGTGTTGCGCCTCCACCCGCAGACCGGCAATGTGCAGAAGTCAGTGCGTAGTGAGTAGTCACTCACCCGAATTAAACAATTTGCGCAGTAATTACCAATAACTCAATTGAAGGAGATCACGCCATGAAGACCCTGATTAACCGCAACGCATTTTTGTCAGTCGCCGCCATCGGACTATTTTTTGCCGGCTGGGCCGCCGGCAAGGAAGACTTTCAAACGCAGAAGACCATGATCCACTGCGCCTCCTGGACCGCCAAAGACGGCCTCACCCAGACCGAGTTCGACCATTTCAAGGCTGGCCTCGCCAAGCTCCCCGATATGTTCCCCGGCCTGCAACGCATTTGGGCGGGCAAGCTCGGTTCCGACGTTGAATTCAATGGAGAGAAGCGCACTCATGCCATCGCCCTGGAGTTCGATAGTCTCAAGTCCAAGCGGGCCTACTCGGAATCCAATCGCCGCCCGGAGTGGCAGGCCCTGTTCTCCACCGTCCGCAAGCCCGGCTCCAGCAGCTTCGACTTAGTAGGTGAATAAGTCCCAAACTAGTGAGTAGCGACTAGTGAGTAGCTAGTCTTGAGTAGTAAGTCGGGAGTAGTAAGTGGAGGCCAAAGTGGAGTAACTGTCTGCTACCACATACCACTAATAGTATGTTGGAAGTCCGGGAAAACGTATGTTGGAAAACTGTTAGTGGGTGTCATTCCTGGTGTCATTCCTGGTGTCATTCCGAGCGAAGCTATGAATCTGCTTTTCTCCTGCACGGCGCAGAGCAGATTCCTTGCTTCCCGATAAATCGGGACAGGCCGCTCGGAATAACAATGCTAAAAGTCTGTTGGCAATCTGCCCAAATCGTCGGTCCTGACCAAAGTGCACACTTTCACGGTTCTGACCACTCTGACAAGATTCCGGGGTGGGGGATTTGGGGGTAGGGGTTCGGGAAAACCGAAATCCAAAAAGCGCAATTCTGCTCCATGCTCTCTCCCCATCCGGCCCCAATTTGCCGTCAAATGACCCAAATCGACCAACCTGCCCAAATCGACCAACCTGACCACTCTGCCCACAAATTCCACAGCATCCAAATTTTCCGACCTGCCCAGATTGTCGGTTCCCAGGGAAGCCAACGCTGGCATCCAGGAAGATTGGTCCGGGTAGCCCCGGTAAGTCACGATACGTTTTGAGTGGCGTGGGCCTTCAGGTAGCGGCAGGCCTCCGGCCTGCCCCATGGAACGGGCCAGAGGCCCGTTGCCAACCAAGACGTAGCGCCGGCTTCCAGCCGGCCCCAGCGGACAGGCCGGAGGCCTGTCCCTACCTGACGCGCGCGGCACCGTCACGCCCTGCACTTTCTTCTTCCTACCCGCCTTCAATCCGCATATAATCATCCGCGAATCCTGTACCTATAAACTTTGGTATCGCTCATGGACACTGCTCCGGACAATTCTCCGCAACACGCCCCGCACAATTCAGGCCCAGAGGAATGGGAGCAACTGCGCGGCAGCGTGCGGCACCAGACGGTCGGGATGCTCGGCGAAATCTTCGCGCTGCTGCGCATCCTGCTGCAGGACGCCATCATCCTGGTCGTCGGCTTCGCCGTCGAGTTCGCCTTCGAGCATTGGCTGCACTCCGAACAACCCTTCTTCCGCCTGGCCATCAACATTTCGTCCGCCATGTTCCTGCTGCTCTACGGCGTGATGGTAACCGTCCACGTAGTCCACTACGTCCGCGAACAATTCAGCATCACCGCCGCCGGCCTGCTGACCCAATACATCCCCTGGGGACTCGCCGCCGCTGGCGTCATCGCCGCCGTCATCGCGTTGAACCGGTCGGGCACACACCAAGAACCTGTGGCGAGTGCCGGACCGAGCCTGCGCTTCATCGTGCCGCCGCCGGAGAACACCGACTTCATAACCAATCCATCTTCTCCCTCTCCGGCCCTGTCGCCGGATGGGCGGAACCTGGCCTTGGTGGCCACCAGCCGAAATTCCAATGCGCCGGGCGGGACAGTTACGGCAGGCGCCACGGGGATATGGATTCACTCTTTCGATTCGCTCGCGGACCGCATGCTGCCGGGAACGGAAGGGGCGAATAATCTCACCTCGCCATTCTGGTCCCCAGATGGGCGCTTCGTAGGCTTCTTCGCAGACGGGAAGCTCAAGAAGATCGACATTGCCGGCGGTCCGCCGCTGGCCTTGTGCGACGCGCTGATTTCCACTCCCGTGGGCGGCGGGACGTGGAGCCAGGACGGCGTGATTCTGTTTGCCGCAGCTGGTGGGATCTTTCAAGTTTCTGACGCCGGGGGGGGATCCGAGGCCGGTCACTAGGGTCAACGAGGCGCGCGGCGAGACCTCTCACAACGTCCCCTACTTTCTTCCAGACGGGCGGCATTTTCTCTATCTGTTGCGCAGCGGCAAGCCGGAAGTGGCTGGAGTGTACGTGGGCCAATTAGACGCTCCGGACGCGCCCGCCTCCGGAGAGGATCCGGAGCGTCTGCTGGCGACGAGTATTAAGGCCGAGTACGCTGCGGGGCACGTTTTGTATCTGCGCGGACGGACGCTGCTGGCGCAGCCTTTCGATGCCGCGACTTTGAAGCTGGGCGGTGAGCCGATTCCCGTGGCCGATCCGGTGGGCTTCGGAGGAGCCAGTGGTCGGGCGGCTTATTCGGTGGCCGCGAACGGTACGCTGGTCTTTGGACTGGGCGGCAGAGAGATTAGCAAACGGTTGCGCTGGTTTGATCGTAGCGGCAAGCCTCTCGAAGAGCTGGGCCCGCTCGCCGTATACATTGATCCGCAACTCGCTCCCGACGGTCGGCGCGTCGCGGTGGAGCGTATCGATTCCCAGACGGACACAGGCGACCTCTGGCTGCTGGAGACGGGGCGCGACGTAGCCGCGCGGTTCACCTTTAATCCCGGCAGCGACAATTCTGGGGTTTGGTCGCCGGATGGCCAGCAGATTATCTTCCGGTCAAACCGCTCGAGCCCAGGTGGTCTCTACCGCAAAGCCTCGAGCGGGGTCGCCGCGGAAGAACCGTTTCTCCAATCCCCCAAAAACACAAACAAGTCTCCGTTAGACTGGTCCGCCGATGGCCGTTATCTGGTCTATGGCCAGGACGCGGCAGGAGGGTTGGATCTGTGGGTGCTGCCGCTGGAGGGCACGGGGACAAGCATGAAACCGGGCAAGCCGTTTGCGTTCTTGCAGTCGAACTTCAACGAAGACCACGCGCAGTTCTCTCCCGACGGGCGCTGGCTGGCTTACACCTCGAACGAGTCGGGCCGCTACGAGGTGTACGTGCAGAGCTTTCCGCAAGCGGGCGGCAAGTATCAGGTCTCGACTGGCGGCGGCATTGCTCCGCGCTGGCGGCGCGATGGACGGGAGCTGTACTACATCGCGTCGGACGCGAAGCTGATGGCCGTGGCGATGCGCGGCGAAAGCACGCTGGAGGCGGGACTTCTTTCGGCGGGCGCCGCGCTGTTCCAGACGAACATCCACGAAGCGGGCGGCTACGTCACGACCGACAAGCAGCAGTACGACGTGACGGCTGACGGCCAGCGCTTCCTGATCAATACGCCGGTGGAGGGCGCGGCGTCTGCTCCGCTCACCGTGGTAACTAATTTCACCGCCACATTGAAGAAGTGAGTGCCGCGTGACAGTGCCGCGCGCGTCAGCGAGCGGGCCGATGGAACGCAACGCCACGGTTCACGGTGCTTGTCCGAAGATCAAATTACAAAGGCGGGTTTATCGAGCGTGGGTTCTCCATCGGCCCGCTCGCTGACGCGCGCGGCACTGTCACGCAATACCGTCACGCGGGCACTGTCAGCGCGGTTACGCGCCTTCGCTTGAGTAGGTGGGGAACTGGGGGCCGATGAATCGGATACCGATCATCTTGGCGCCGTCGTCGGTGGTGTACTGGCGCATTACCTGGCCGCGCGTCAGAAACGGCGCTTGGCCGAAGGAGCCGGTGTTGCGGCGGTAAATTTCAATGTCCATCTCGCTGCCGACGGGCACGTCGTGAGTGCAAGGGAAGGAGCAGCCGCCGCGGCTGACGTCGGTCGACTGAGTGGACTCAGTGAATTCTGTCCCGCCAACATTCTTGCCGCGGATGCGGACTTCCAGGGAGACGCCGATGCGGTGCTGCCGCCGCTGCTCGTTATCCATCGCTTTGCCCCAGGCTCATCGATCCGTTCCTCCGCGCCCGAACTGTGGAATTCGATCGCTACTCATCCACGCCGGAGTCATCGCCATCGGCGCTGGCGGGCGTGGTTAGGTCGTCCTCACCGGCCTTCTTGTCGGCATCTTCATTGGCCAGATAGTTCTGGACCTTCAGCAATGTGCGGCCCAGCGAGGGCAGGAAACCGGTCCACTCGCCGCTGGTGGTCGCGTCCTTGGCGATGAGCATCTGCATGCCCTGGAGCTTGGAGTCGAGGTCGTCAATGTAGTGCAGCAGCAGCGCCTCGGGGAACATGGGGAGCTTCGGCGAGCCAAACTCGTACTGGCCGTGGTGGCTGATGATGAGGTGCTCCAGCAGAATCTGCAGGCGCTTGGGGAACTCCGGCAACTGGCGCAGCTTGTCGTGGAGGATTTGAATCTCCAGAATCATGTGTCCCAGCAACTGGCCGTGCGAGGTGTACTGGATGGACCGCGAGTAGGACATCTCGTAAATTTTGCCGATGTCATGCAGGATGACGCCGCTGACGACCAGGTCGCCATCGAGCGTGGGATAGTTCTGCAACACCAGTCGCGCCAGCCGCGCCAGCGACAGCACATGCTCCAGCAGTCCGCCGAGAAATGCATGGTGCATGGACTTGGCCGCCGGAGCGCGCTTCAGCCGCTCGGCTATTTCGGGGTCGCCCAGGATCAGTCCGAATAGATCGCGCAGCGGCTGCCGGTCGAGGCTGGCCACCACCTCTTGCAACTCCTGCCACATCTCCTCGGGGTCGCGCTCCGAGTGCGGGAAGAAATCGGCCACGTCCACATCATTGTCGGGAACTTTTTTGATGCGATGGATGGTGAGCTGGGGCTTGTTGCGGAAGACCTGCACCGCGCCCTTCACCTTGACGAAGTCGTCACGCTCGAACAGCGGCAGTAGTTCGGCGACGTTCTCCCATATCTTGGCTTCCATCTCACCGGACTTGTCGGAGAGGATCAGCGAGAGATAGCCTTCGCCGGTTTTCTTGTAGCGAAGGTCTTTCGTCTGGACCAGGAAGGCCGAGACGATCACGGTGTTGGGCTGGAGGTCGCGGACGTAAAGTTCTTTCATGAATGGTCGACTATTGGGCCGCGGGCGCCGCTGCCGCTGTTACCGGGAGAGCCGCGCCGGAATCGACGTAGCCGCCCTTTACCTGGATGAAGCTCTCCGTCCGTAACTGAGTGAGATACTCTCGCAGGGCCGGCTGCACGCGTTGCAGGTAGAGCTTCTCGTGGACGCGCGTCTCCACTTCGCTCAACTGTGGCTCACCGCCCGAGGAGCGATCGAGCAGCTTCAGGATCATATATCCGAAGCGCGTTTCGATGATGTCGGAGACGTCGCTCTTCTGGAGTTTGGCGACGACTGCTTCGAGTTCAGGCGACATGGAACCCTTTTCGATGAAGCCGATCTCGCCGCCGCGGCTGGACGTCGCGTCGTCGGAATATTCGCGCGCCAGCGCGGCGAAGTCGCTGTCCTTGGCGCGTGCTTTTTCCAGCGCCTCTTCGGCGCGCTTGCGCAACGCAGGCAACTCTTCTTCCTTCTTCTCTTCGGTGGCGACCAGAATCTGCGCCAGCGTTACACCCTCGGGCCGGGTGAACTCGCCCTTGTTGGCTTCAAAGTACGTCTTGATCTCTTCCGGTTTGATCTGCACGCGGCCGCCAACTTCACGCTGGATCACCCATTGCGTCAGAATGTTGTCGCGCATGTTGGACTTGAAGTCTTCATAAACCATGCCCTGCTTGGTGACGGCCTCTTCCAGCGCCTCCATGCTTTCGAGCTTCATGTTCTGGCGGATTTCGTCCAAACGCTTGATCACTTCCGTGTCCGCGTTGAGCGCCAGATCGCTGGCCTTCTGCACCAGCAGTTGATGATCGAGCAACTCGCGCAGCACGTTGGCCGATTGCTCCTTGTACCGCGCCTCCAGATCGAGGCCCGTGGCGCCGGAGTGCTGCAACTCGCCGCGCATCGTGTCGAGGCTGCGGCGGTACTCGGAGAGCACGATCACGCGGTCGTTCACCTGCGCGATGATCTCTTCAATCACCTCGGCGCGGGCGATGCGCACCAGCGAAAAAACCGCCAGCAGCGCCAGCGCGGCAAGGGAAGTTTGTCGGATAAGGGAAATTTTATTAGTTTTCATGGCGAATTCAGTATAGTTTACCCATTATCGCGCCGCAATCACTTTCACGCTTGTATGACTG
>CAMBEY010000081.1 GCA_945865705.1 Candidatus Sulfopaludibacter sp. SbA3 | reverse complement strand
GCCGGAGTCGCCAAGTATATGGACCTCCGAACCCGCCGCCACTTCCTGCGGGCCGTCGAAGAGCAGGCCCATCAACTGGCGATGCACGTTGCCGCGCGAGCGCACGCGCTCGACGATCTCCTGCCCAATGTAACAGCCCTTGGTGGAACTGACCGCGCGCAGTTGGCCGGTCTCTTGCACGAGTGTCTTCTCGATAATCTCGGCGCCGCTGCGCGGCAAGCCCGCTTCCACACGGCAAATCTCCACAGCATCCATCCCCACGGGAATCGCGCCGAGAGGCAAGCCCACCGCAACGGCCTTGTCCCAAATGGCCGCGATGCGCTCCGGCGCGGCCCACAGCCAGAAGCCCGTCTCATTGGTGATGCGCGCGCGCGCGATGCGCAGAGATCCCCCCAACGAGACCTGCCCGATGTCGCCATCCTTGGGATCGTCCCCTGGCACGATCAACGATTCGAGTGGCTGTAAGTTGGGCGGTTCAAATCCTATGGCCTGGCGCAATAGCTCGCGAGACGTCGGGCCCTCGATCGCCAGGCACGCCAGCGCAGAGCGCACGTCGCTCACTTCCACCTGATCGGCAATGATGTGTTTCTCCAGACTCTCGCGCACCAGGCCCACACGCTGTGGATCGCAGTCGATCAGAAACTTTTGCTCGGCGAAGCGAAACACGCGCGCGTCGGAAAGAATGTGCCCATGCACATTCAGAAAGAACGCATGATTGCCCTGTCCCACGGCGAGGTTCTTCACTTCGTTGGAAGTCATGCCATGAAGAAAACGCGCCGCGTCCGGGCCGCTGACCAGGAGCCGTCCGCGATGCGACAGGTCCATCAGCCCGGAGGACTCCTTGAGCGCCCAGTACTCCGACTCCGCCGAGCCGAAGGTGGCCGCATACTCGACGCCGCCTTCTGCGGTCGCGGCGACGGCAAAATCCGCGCCGGCTTGCTCCAGTTGCGCGCGCAGCGGGCTGTGAAATGGAGTTGAGGTGCTTCCTGGTGGCATTGAAATGATCCTGACAATGAATGAGATTCAGACAACCGCAACGATCATTTTATCGGTTGCGAAATGAGAATGTAAACGGCTTAGACAGTCTGCATCCACAGGCTGGCACCGGCGTTCAGGAGGCACAGCGGCATACGCGTCTCGAACAAGTCCGGGCGGCAGCGGAGTATCCAGGCGGACATGTAGAGCACGCGGAAGCGCGGGTTCGAGTGCAGGAAGGCGCGCAGCAGATAGGCTTCGTTCCACGAGCGGTTCTCTTCCGCGATCCACCGCCGCGGGTACTCGAACGGATAAAAGATGTCGTGAACGTGAACGTAAACGCCAGGACGTAGCGCGGGCAGGATGCGGAACATATAATCGGTCACGTCGCTGCCGGTCTTGGCCACGTGCGAGGAGTCGATGAAGAGCACGTCGCCCGACTCGAGCGCCGCGAATCGCTCGATGGGAACATCCCGCAGGCGCGCTGCCATGATGCGCGGCTGGTCGGCGGGAAATTCGGCGAGAAGTTCGTGAAACTTCTGCGGGTAAGGATCGACGAAAGTCATCTCCACGCCACCGCCGAGATATTGCTCGTTGATGTCCAGCGCGGCGCAGGAGGAGTGCCCCGCGCCAATCTCAATGTAGCGGCGCGGACGGACGTTGGTCAGGAAGGCCAGCAAGGCCAGGGCGTCGGCCAGCGGAAACGCGGGATTGTCATAGTAGTAGCGCCGGCCGACGACGCGCTCTTTGGGGAACGGCTGGTCCTGCCCACGCGGCGCGTCATAGTGCTCGGTGATGCGCTCAAACCAGCGCAACATTTCCCGCTCGTCGATGCCCAATTGCTCGGGCGGCGTGGCGGGCTGAAGCTCCGTTTCCATCGCCTTTACGACATGCGGATCCTGCGCATCGACAATGGGCGAGTAGAAATGTCCCGGCGGAAACAGCACCGCCTTGCGAGTCTCGGAAAGATTCGCCAGCGCCTCGTCAAGCTGCGGCTTGATGCGCTGATTTTCCGCTTCGACAGTGGCCATCCGCTGCGCCAGATCCAGGGCCGCAGCCTCGGCCCTATTAATTGCAGCCCGCGCATCGGCGATCTCATTCTGGTGCCGCTGGGCGACGGCAATCCGTTCCGCCTCGGCGGAAACCCGCGCTTCGGCTAACTCGCTGCGGAGTTGATGATTGACTTCCCGCTCCGCATGGAGCGCGGCGTTGGCTCCCGCCAGCAGGTCCTCGATCCGCAGCCGGTTTTCCCGGACACGGCGAACCGCGGGGATGGTGAGGAGAATTTCCTTCAAAAGTGGGTTCATGCAGCAGCCGGAACGCGGATCAAAAATGCGACCATTTGAATTCTACCATTAAGCGGAATACAGGAAGGCGATAGCCTCATAGTTGGTAGTGTTACAGTTTGAAATTTCGTTTCTTCTAGCCGAGGCCGGAAGGGCTGGGCTAGAAGAAAGTTTCTACAATATTTTCAAACTGACCCACTATCGACAGTCTGCATCCACAGGCTGGCGCCGGCGTTCAGGAGGCACAGTGGCATGCGCGTCTCGAACAAGTCCCGACGACATTTGAAAATCCAGTCGGAGAAATAGAGCACACGGAAGCGCGGGTTCGAGTGCAGGAAAGCACGCAGCAGATAGGCTTCGTTCCATGAGCGGTTCTCTTCCGCGATCCACCGCCACGGGTACTCGAACGGATAAAAGATGTCGTGAACGTGAACGAATACGCCGGGACGCAGCACGGGCAGGATGCGGAACATGTAGTCGACCACATCGCTACCGGTCTTGGCCACGTGCGAAGAGTCGATGAAGAGAATGTCGCCGGACTCGAGCGCGGCGAATCGCTCCAGTGGAACATCCTGCAATCGCGACGGCACGATGCGCTGGCGGTCATCCGGAAAATTGGCGAGGAGCTGGTGAAACTTCTCCGGGTGGGGATCGATGAAGGTCATCTCCGCGGTCCCGCCGAGATAATGTTCGTTGATGTCCAGCGCCGCGCAGGAGGAGTGCCCCGCCCCAACCTCAATATAGCGCCGCGGTCGCGCGGTGGTCATGACGGCCAGCAAGGCCAGCGCGTCGGCCAGGGAGAACGATGGGTTGGCGTAGTAGAGGTAGCGTCTGCCCGCAGTGGAATCTTTGGGAAACGGCTGTTCTTTGCCGCGCGTCGCGTCATAGTGCTCGGCGATGCGCTCAAACCAGCGCAACACTTCCCGCTCATCAATGCCCAATTCATCAAGCGGCGTGGTGGGCTGGGCCTCCAACTCCATCGCCGCGACCACGGACGGATCGTCGGCATTGAGGTAGGGCGAGTAGAAATGTCCCGGCCTAAACCCGTTCTCCATGTTCAACCCTGCAAGCTCTTTGCGGTGTTGCTTAATGGCGGCCGCCAGCGTGGCGTTGGTTTCCTCCAGCAGACTCTCCAGCCGTAGCCGTTCCGTCCGTCTGCGGCGCACCGCCGGTATAGTGAGGAGAATTTTTTTCAAAAATGGATTCATGCCATAGCTCGAATGAGGGAGGAATATGAAGCAAAGGGAATTTTACCATTAAGCGGAACTGGGAAAAGTTTCGGCGGCACAATTACTGGTTGGAGAGGCCGGCCAGTGGACTATAATCACTCAAGATTAATTCACGATCGCGGAGGGTCCGTGTCATACACCAATATCCATTGCCTGTCGCGCCAGCGCCTGTCACGATGTCCACGCAACCAGGTTTTCCATCTGGTGCTCCTGCTTACACTACTGACCCCTGCCGCGTGGCTCCCTGCCGCCGACAGCAGTGATCTTCAGGTGGTGCAGCGCATCCGCGAGGAGGCACTGGAACGCTCGCGGGTGATGGACCATCTATTCTATCTGACCGACGTGCATGGTCCGCGGCTCACCAACTCTCCCGGCTTCCACAAAGCGGCGGATTGGGTGGTGAAACGCTCGAAGGAAATGGGGCTGGCGAACGCTGCGCTGGAACCTTGGGGGAAATTCGGGCGGGGCTGGTCGGCGAGCCACGTCTCGGCACACCTGCTCGAACCGGGCTACGCGCCGCTGATCGCCGTGCCGCTCTCGTGGACGCCCGGCACGAATGGAGTGCTCACCGGGACGCCCATCATCGCCACTCTGGAGCCCAGTCAGGATGTGGACGAATACCAAACCGCGATCGACAAATTCATGGCCAAGTACAAAGGCAAATTGCGCGATCAGATGTTGCTGTACCGCCCATTGAAAAAACTTGAGCCGCAGGACAAGGCCGCATCGACTCGTTACACGGCGGACCAGTTGCGCGAGCGCGCCGAGGCGCCCGAGCCGGTCGAGCCGATCGACATTAATGTGGACGATCCCCATCCGCCCTCCGATCCCGAAGAGCGCCGCCGATTTAATGCCTACGCGCCGGCCTGGGTCTTCGAGCAAATTCGAGTGAAGCGCGAAGCCATGTACAGCAAGCTCTACACGTTTCTGAAAAATGAGGGCGTGCGGTTGCTGATCTATCCGGCCAGCGCGGGTGATGGGGGAACGATATTTCCTCCCACGGCCGGCTCGGCCTATAAAGCCGGCTTCCCTTTACCTCCACCGTCGATTGCGTTGACGCCGGAGCACTACAACCGCATCATGCGCCTCGTCGAGAAGAAGCAGACGGTGAAGATCGAGGTGGAGGTGCGCGCGCAGTTTTATGAGAATCCGGTGGAAGCATCGAACGTGGTCGCCGAGCTGCCGGGTGGGGCGAAGCGCGATGAAGTGGTCATCATTGGCGGGCATCTCGATTCCTGGGACTTTGGCACCGGCGCCACCGACAACGCCGCCGGCTGCGCGGTCATGATGGAGGCGATGCGCATCCTGAAAACGCTGGACCTGAAGATGGACCGCACCGTGCGGCTGGTTTTATGGAGCGGCGAGGAACAGGGAATCTTCGGCTCGGAAGGCTATGTGAAAAATCACTATGCCGATACCGAAACGATGAAGCTGCTGCCAGAGCATGGCAAGGTATCCGCCTACTACAATCTCGACAACGGCACGGGGAAGATACGCGGCGTCTATTTGCAGGGCAACGACATGGTGCGACCCACTTTCGATGCGTGGCTGTCGCCGTTCCGTGATCTGGGCGCGACCACGCTCTCGATTCGCAACACGGGCGGCACGGATCACCTGTCATTCGACGCAGTGGGCATCCCTGGCTTCCAATTTATTCAGGATCAGGTGGAGTACAACTCGCGCACGCATCACTCCAACATGGACGTCTACGACCGCATCGTTCCCGCCGACCTGATGCAGGCCGCCGCGATCATCGCCTCGTTCGTCTACCACACCGCCAACCGCCCCGAGCCGCTGCCGCGCAAGCCGCTGCCCAAGCCCGAGCCGCGCGAGCGGAAATGAATCAAGATGAAGGAGGTTGCAGGGAGTATGAGCAGCCACCGCCACTTAGCACTAAGGCTATGCGCATTCTTGTTCTTGTTAGGAATCGGCATCCCACACGTCGATGCGGTCCCAGTGCCAGCACAATCTGGTCCGCGTCCCTTTCAATGCTACCGTGGCTATGATCCAACAGCCGCCGCAGGTATGTGGTTTCAGCACAAGGGCGGCGGCAAACGAGTTATTGGCAACTATGAAATCGAAATCAAACCTGATCTCGATCCAGAGTATCCGAGTGATCCGTCAGCATTGACCTGCCATGCGGTTATTCGCTCACCTAGGGGTGAAATCGTTTTTGAAGTGTATGCGGATGGCGCCGAAATTGAAGACATATCCGGCACAGATATCAATGGAGATGGCGAAGTTGATGCCGTCATCTCTGGGTATTCAGGAGGCGCGCATTGTTGCTGGACCTACTATTTTATCTCCCTTGGAACCACGTCTCATCTCATTCGGGAAATCAAAAACGAAGCTAGCATTTCATTCAAATCGCTGCGCGATAGCGAAAAGATCGAGATAGCTGCTCATGATGGTACATTCGCTTATTTTGAAGGACCGTATGCTTTTTCCCCAATTCCGCTATTGATTCTCCGTCTGGTGGGCAACGACTTCAGGGATGTTAGTTCTGAATTTCAGAACATTTACGATGATGAAATTGCCAGGTTACAGAACGGGCTGGATGTAATAAAATTTCTTGATTCGGAAACCGTGGAGAAGGATACGGAAGGCGGGAGTTATCCTGAAATCAAGCAAAAGATTCTTATGATAACTCTCAGCTACCTATATTCGGGACGTCCCGTACAAGCGTGGGAATATCTGGAAAAATCCTGGCCGCCAAACGATACGGAGCGACTTCAGAAGGAGATTCTGAGCCGATACTGCACGGGACTTCGTGGACGATTACGGCTTGACTCCGGCTCCATTTGCACCACGGCGCAATAAACCTGTTCACCAAATCCTGAACTAAAAGTCGAATGAGTAGGTAAACTTGGCCTGCATGGTGCGATCCTTCTGCCCGTCCAATTCCTCGCCCAGACGGCGGCCTTCGTTGTAGACGAGGAAGAAATCGTCGCCGGGACGATAGATATAGTTCAGGCGGAAGTTCAGGCCGGAGAATGAGTCGGCGTTGTTGTATTGCATCGTGGTAGTGGTCAGCCACTTGTTGGTGAAGTTGTAATAGACGCGGAAGTTGACCACGTGATCGGTAAACTCCGTGGTGTTGATGCGCCCATCGTTGATGCGGTAGTTCAGTTCGACCGCCGAGTTGTTGTTGATCTTTACGCGCGGCGAGAACCCCCACTCCACCAGGTCGCCTCCATAGTAGCCCGGCGAAGGCTTGTAGGAAATCACGCCGGAGACGCGGCGCTTGGGCGAAAAGATGAAGCTGGAGTTGAGATAGAACCACTTATAATCGCCGTCCGGCACAACGACGGTGGGGAGCCGCCTTGCCTGACCGTACTGGTCAATATCCACCAGCCGGCTGCGCAGCGTGAAGCGCTTGTCGATGCGCTCGAACGGTCGGTGTGGATTGGCAGTGATGGCGTCGCCGGAGTGAAATTCAATGCGATTGTGCATGTGCGCCAGGCGGCCGGTGAGGCGGTACTGGCTGTCGGTCTCATAATCGAATCGCGGATTCATCGAGATGCGGCGGATGGGGCCGCTCTTCGGACGCGGGGCCACGGTGAAACTGGCCGTATGCCGGCGCCAGTCCTTGCGGCGCGTGAAGCCGAGGTCATTGCGGAAGTTCGGCTGGATGTAAAAAGTTTCCACACCAAACGTATAGAGCTGTTCTTCCCAGAACATGCTGAAATCGCCCAACCAGTCTTTGCCTTCACTGCGCCCCGGCCCGATGGGCGCGGCGGTCTTGGCGAAGGTACCGAGAATCTGCAGGTAACGGAAAAAAGTGAAGTTGACGTCCGCGCCGTACACGCGATTGTAGTCCCCCGTGCCGCCCATCTCCTTGCTCAGGACGAAACCGCCGATGGTGGAGCGATTCAACACATTTTTCTTAATGCGGGCGACGCTGTAGTTGCTGGCCAGCGTGTTGTAGTCCGCATCGCCCTCCGTCTGCACGGACATGAAGCCGAGCGAGAGCCCGCGATAATTGCCGGTGATGCGCGCGCCACCCTGCATGGGCACCGAGGAATCATTATTGATGCTCGATCCGATCCGCCGCGTGTGGATCAAGCGCAGTTCAGGGACAAACTCCGCGCGTGGCCGTCCGAATTCAAATATGCCGGCGCCTTCGAGAAAGAACTCGCGCTTCTCGGGATAGAACAGCGGGAAGCGGTCGAGGCTCACTTGTTGATCGTCCACCTCGGTCTGCGCGAAGTCTGTGTTCCATGTGAGGTCGGCGGTGAGGCCGGAGGTCAGGCGAAACTTCATGACTTCCATGCCCACATCGGAGGCGTTGTCGGTATTGCTGCGGAAGTCATTCGACGACCGCTTGAATCCCGCCACGCTATAGGGCTTGATGCGATAGCGCATGCCGCTGTCAATGCCTTCCAGGCCGTCGAGGTGCCCGGACTGCGAAATGCTCTCCAGCTTATAGCTGCGGCTGAAACTGTTCCAGTAAGAAAACTCATTCTTGCGGCGGATGACGCGCTCGACGTCCAGGCCCCAGGACTGCTCGCCCGCGCCGTCCTTCATGCGCAGGCTCTTGAAGGGAATGGCGAACTCGGCCACCCATCCGCCTTCGATGACTTTTGCGGCCACGTCCCACTTCTCGTCCCAATTCTCGTTGATGCTGCGGCCCTCGTCGGTGATCAGCGCGTCATACTGCGTGCCCAGCGGATTGGTGCGGAACAGATAGGCGTTGCGATGATCGTGGAAAGTGTCGATGACCAGGCTGAGCATGTCGTCGTTGGCGAGCGAGGAGTCGCGGCGGCGGTCGCTGGCCAGGATGCCGGCGTTCTCTTTGTCGTAGCAGAGGATGGCAACGTACAGGGTGGTGGGTGTATAGACTACGCGGAACTCGGTCTTCTCCGTCGACGGCTGCCCCTCCAGCGGATCTTTCTGAATAAATCCCAGCGAAACGGTGGCGCGCTCCCAGGCGGTCTCATTCAAATTGCCGTCCAGCACCGGCGGCGTGGTGGTCTTCACCGCGCGCAGCGAGCGTTGCGCATGGGCCGCAACCGCGCTATTGGCGGCGGGAGCGGTCATTGCAGATGCCCCGTAACCCTCGCTCTGTTGGGCCGAGCCGGAAGCCGTCCCGAGCAATACCAATGCCGCCAATGCGCCAACGCAACGGATGCTTATTAATTTGGCAAAATTATTCATGATTATCACCGCCTAACACCGCAGAAACGCAGTGTTGGAATTTAATATATAGAACTCTGCCTATATAGGCTGAACATGCTGAACCATCAACAGTTATACCCGCCAACGGTAGCTCAGCTACAAGCAATTCTACGCGAGCGAATTATCGTGGTCAAGGATGCAATCTAGCCACCAGAGTATACGATCTGATGCGGCTGTCATTCCGAGCGCAGAGAGGAACCTGCTTTACCTTTCGGAGTGGGGGAAAAAAGATTCCTCGCGCCGCTCGGAATGACACGCAACCCCTACGTTTTACCAGTCCCCATTCTCTGCCGCCGCGGGCGGCCCGCCCGGCGTGTTATAATTTTCTGTTATGATCCATGAAATATTGCCGGTGGGAATGCTGCGATGTAATTGCTCCGTGCTTGGCGATGAGTCTACTGGCGAAGCTATGGTCATTGATCCCGGCGATGATATAGACGAGATATTGGCTATCGTAGCGCGGCATAAGCTGCGCGTAACGGCCATCATCGTTACCCACTCGCACATTGACCACATCGGCGGTGCGAAAAAAATGAAGGCGGCAACGGGCGCGCCGGTGTATCTGAACGAGAATGATCTGGAGCTGTACAAGCATCTGGGCGAACAGGCACTGATGATCGGCGTGGCCGATCCCGAGAAGACGGAGATTGATCTCTCGCCCAAGGACGGCGACACCATTCGGGCTGGGCGCATCGAGGCCACGGTAATTCACACTCCGGGGCACACGCCGGGAAGCATCTGTTTGCTGGTCCCGCAGTTTTCTGATCGAGATGGCGTGGAATCGCTGGAGCCTCCGACGCTAATTGCCGGCGACACGTTGTTTCGCGGCAGCATTGGGCGAACCGACCTGCGCGGCGGCAGCACGCGGACGATCCTGAAGTCGATTAAGGACAAGCTGCTGCCGCTCGATGATGCCGTGATCGTGATACCCGGCCATGGCGAGGAGACCACCATCGGCTACGAACGAGTTCACAATCCCTTTCTGCAATTGAACTAACCCCCTCTCTTCATCATTTTTCTCCAATCGCTACAATCGGCTTCCCTTCCGGCGGCTTTCCGCAGCGCGCATCGGTCGCAGCGCGCGTGTATCTAAATTGCTCTCCCGGGTCCGCCCGTCCGGTTACCGCTCAGGTACAGGCAACTCCAAATGAGGCCTTCGTACCATTCAAGGAAATTCTTTCCTGTCCGATAGTTTAATTTTGCCCATGGTTCCGGGCAGCGGGCCGGGAATAGGACGGAAGCGAAAACAATATGCGATGGCGGATGGATCGGAAATCTAAATCAAATTTTCAGCGCGCAAGGCGATGCATCCATTTGTGCGCGCTGGCTGTTTTGTCATTAATGCTCGCGCCCGCGGGTTGGGCACAGACTGCGAGCCAGACATCGGACACGCTGTTCAACGACTCCGTGCTGCATGAGATCCACCTGACCATGGCGCCGGCGGACTGGGCGCAACTGAAAGCCAATTTCCGCGCGGACACCTACTATCAGGCAAACTTTTCCTGGAGTGGACAGCAGGTCCAGCGCATTGGCGTGCGTTCGCGCGGCACTGGCTCGGCAAGCGGCGTAAAACCGTATCTCGGGCTGGACTTCAGCCGCTATGTCTCCTCGCAACGATTTCTTGGCTTGAGCGCGTTCCGCCTGAAGAATGCCCTGCAGGACTGGTCGTTCGTGCATGACCGGCTGAGCATGATGCTGTTCCGCCGCATGGACATCCCGGCTCCGCGCGAGGCGTTCGCCAAAGTCTTCATGAACGGCGATTACATCGGTCTGTATATCATCATCGAGGAGATGGATACCAACTTCCTCAATCGCGTCTATGGTGAAAGCGCCGGGTACTTCTTCCAATTCTCCTGGGTGCGCGAGTACAACTTTGAATATATGGGCGATGATCCGGCCAATTATGCGCCGATGATGTTCGAGCCCAAGACGCGCAAAACCAACTATGACCCCGCCACGCTGGTGGCGATGATCAAGGCGATCAATCAATCGTCCGACGCCAACTTCGTCGCGGCAGTCTCCGAATACATTGATCTGAAAGAGTGGCTGCAATTTGTGGCGGTGGAGCAATACCTGGCCGAATACGATGGAGTTTTCGGGCATCTGGGAATGAACAATTTCTATCTGTACCGTC
>CAMBEY010000080.1 GCA_945865705.1 Candidatus Sulfopaludibacter sp. SbA3 | reverse complement strand
CAGACGGGTGAGCCGGAGCAGCCCGTGCAATTTTCGTTGATAATGGCCAGTATCTTCGGCTTCTTCTTACGCGGCGTGCTGGTGCCCGAGGACATCGGGTACAGTTTTTCTACTTGTTGGTCGGCGGGCTTGATCTCAGTGGTGGCCATAAGCAAATAATTATGCAATAGGTTCGCGGTGATTCTCAAGAGGTTGCGCAAGGAAGTTCAAGATTCATTAACGGGGCCACCGCGGGCGTTGTCATTCTGAGCACAGCGAAGAATCTGCTTTCCTTCCATTCACAATGTAACGCAGATCCTTTGGTCCCCTCAGAATGACAGCGATGAGTTAGGTTGCCAAGAAAGTCCAGCTTACTAATTGCGCATCTCGCGCTCGATCTCGCTGCGATACTTCTCCATCAGTTCCGGTGGTAATTCCGGCGTGGCTGCAATCTCGCCGTTACTCTCAACTGTCATCGTTTCGGAGTTTCCCTCAATGGCGGGCTTGCGCTTGAGATGCATCAAAGCAAAACCCACGGCCATGGCCCCCAACCCCAGCGCCAGAAACGGCATCAGCCATGCGAGGAATGCAAATCCCACGCGGGGGGGCTCGGGAAGTACTTTGGGGCCATATTGCTCGACAAAGCCAGCTAGGATTACTTCCTCGCTCTTGCCCTGCGCCATGCCCTCTTTGATGGTCCGGCGGATGTAGGTGGCCGAGGAGCAATCCAGGTGATTGCACGACAGGACAATGTAGCTGCAACTACCGCACTGGCACAGCAGCTTATTGGAGATGCGCCGGAACTCGACGACATTCTCCTCCGGCTCCATCGAACTCAGGGAACTCTGCGGCGGCGAGGGCGGCGGAGTCTGTGAATAGAGGGCTTCGGGCCAGCCGCGCAACGCTGAGGCAAGAATCGCCGCCGAGCCCAGGCTCAGGACGGCTAATCGCGCCGCCTTCCCCGCCCTCCTCTTCATGATTTTACGCGGCGACTGCATCTTCTTCCTTGTCTTCGTCGGCGGTTGGATCGGTCGGCTTGCGCCGCACGGCCACTAGCCCCGGCTTCGAGGGCACCAGGCAAACGACTGTGCCCAGGACCAGGATGAGTCCGCCGAGCCAGATCCAATTCACCAACGGATTGCGATGCACGGCCACGACCGCCTTTTGATTGGCGTCGTTCATGCCGGAGAAGATCACGTACAGGTCTTCATTCATGCGCGGGCGTATGGCCGCCTCGGTGGTCGCCTGCTTGCTGGTTTTGTAGAAGCGCCGCTCGGGCCGCAGCGTGTCCACTACTTCGCCGTCGCTCCACATGGCCAGCTCGACGTGCTGTGAGGCGTAGTTGGCATTGTCGCTCTCCACCACCTGCTTCAGTTCAAACTCATAAGGGCCCAGCGCCAGGCGTTCGCCGACGCCCAACTCCTGTTCCTTCTCCGTGTCAAACGCCGCGCCGGTGATGCCGAGGAAGATCAGCACCATGCCGAAGTGGACGATGTATCCGCCATAGCGGCGGGTGTTGCGCATGGTGAGCGTGTAAGCGGCCTGCATGGTGGAGATGCCGCTCTTATCGGCGATCACCATCGAGCCGCGGGCGAACTCCATGACGATGGTTACGGTAACAAACGCGCAGAGCATGAAGGACACTTGTGGATAGAACTCACGCACGCCGGCCACGAAGAGGGCCGCGCCCACGGCGAGTCCGAGAATCGCCGGGACCAGGAAATTCTTTTTCAGGCTGGAGATGGAAGTCTTGCGCCAGGCGAACAGCGGGCCCAGCCCGGTCAAAGCCAGCAGCAACAGCCCGATGGGTACATTCACTTTGTTGAAGAACGGCGCGCCCACGCTGATCTTGGTGCCCTGCACTGCTTCGGTAATCACCGGGAACAGCGTGCCCCACAGCACCGCGAAACAGGAGGCCAGGAGCAGAAGATTATTGAACAGGAAACTGGATTCGCGCGAGACCAGCGAGTCAAGCTGCTGCGCGCTGCGCAGATAGTCGAGCCGCTCCATCAGCAGCCAGCCGGAGATCAGCATACTCACGCCGAGGAAGCCGACGAAGTAGGGGCCGATGGCGGATTGGGCGAAGGCGTGTACGGAGCTGACCACGCCGCTGCGCGTCAGAAATGTCCCGAAGATGCAGAGGTAAAAAGTTACGAAGATCAGGACCATGTTCCAGACCTTCATCATGCCGCGCTTCTCCTGCATCATCACCGAATGCAGAAAGGCGGTGCCCGTCAGCCAGGGCATGAAGGAGGCGTTCTCCACCGGGTCCCAGCCCCAGTAGCCGCCCCAGCCCAGCACGGCATAGGCCCAGCGGCCTCCCAGCAGGACGCCGACGGAAAGGAACAGCCATGCGGTCATGGTCCAGCGTCGCGTGGTCTCGATCCATTTTTCGCCAGCCTGCTGCGCGAGCAGCGTGGCCATGGCGAATGCGAAGGGAACGGAAAATCCGATGTAGCCCAGGTAAATCATCGGCGGATGAATGGCCATCGCCGGATACTGCAGCAACGGATTCAGCCCTTGGCCATCGAGAGGGCCCTGGATCATCATCTGGCCATTATGATTCATCGCCATTTGCTGGAAGGGGTGGGCGATGAAGACGTTGAGAACCAAAAAGAAAAGTTGCACGATGGACAGGATCGCGACCACGTAGGGCATCAACTGGCGATGCTCCTTGCGATTGAGCCATACCGCGATGGCGACGTACCCGGAGAGAATCCAGCTCCAGAACAGGAGCGAACCTTCCTGGCCGGACCAAAGAGCGGTGAGTTTATAGAACCACGGCAACGAGCGATTGCTGTGGGCGGCAACACTCATCAGGGTGAAATCATCGGAGAACAGCTTGTACCAGAGAACGCCCACGGCCACGCTGACCAGCACGCAGGTGGAGAGCGTCGCGCGATACGCGCTGATCTGCAGCCGCTCACGGCCTTTCAGGATGCCGATGATCGATGCCGCAAGCGCGTACACCACCAGTGCAAAAGCCAGATAAAGCGAGAAGCTTCCGAGAGTAATCATTTGCCTGCCAGATTGGAAAAATTAGAGATTAGTTCCCGCTCGATTTCGAGTAGCCGCCGGGATAGCCTGCCTCATATCCGCCATTATATTTGCCCGCTTCATTGGACGTGGTGGGCACTCCCGCGGGCATCCCGGTGGGAGGCCTGGTGGGAGGTTTGTACGCGCCGGGCGCGCCACCCTCGGCCTGCTTTTTCGCCACCGCGGCAGCTTCATACTTCGATGGGCACTTGGCCTGCACGGCCTCGGCGTGGAAAGTCCCGTCGGACTGGTAGCGTCCGTCGGCGATGGCTTCGGCGCCATCGGCCAGAGTGTCGGGAAGCGGCTCGCTGCCGGTGTAGACAATCTTGAGCATCTTGCCGCCCTGCTCGATCTGGAAGTTCACGCGGCCGTCGTCACGCAGGATCGACCCAGCGGTTACGTCACCCGCGACGCGCAAGCGGCGCTCCTGCAACTGCTGACTATCCACCAACTCCGAGACGGTAACGTAATACGTCTTGCTTTCCTGAATGCCGCTGTAAGCCAGCCACGCCACCGTGGTCAGAATCACGGAGATGCCTGCCGCGAATCGCCAGTTTTTGCGACCAGAACGCATAGTTCCTCCTACCGCTTCCGGACTGTCGCAGCCAAGCTGGACCATCCTTCCGCACCGCTGCCATGTCTACGATTATTCTAGCACCGATTCCAGAGCATTATTACTGATGCGATGTCCTAGACAGAGCCGCGACCGAAAGGGAGCGGTCACGTTCAACGGTCACTGATGATCGTCAAACGTGACCACTCCCGCCGGTCGCGGCTCTGTTACACCATCGCGCAAAACATTCCAATGCCGAGGACTGAATTACTTCGGCTGATCCACCAGGCGCAGATACGGCCGTAACGTCTTGAAGCCCTGTGGATAAAGCTTCTTGGCCTCTTCGTCGGAGACCGCCGTGGTGATGATGACATCCCCGCCCGGCTTCCAATTCACCGGCGTAGCCACCTTGTGGCGAGTGGTGAGCTGGATGGAATCGAGTACGCGCATGATCTCGTCAAAGTTGCGGCCCGTGGCCATCGGATAGCTGATCATCAGCTTGATCTTCTTGTCCGGCCCGATGACGAACACGGTGCGCACGGTGGCGTTGTCGGCGGGCGTGCGCCCCTCCGACGTGTTGCCAGCCTCCTCAGGCAGCATGTTGTAGAGCTTGGCCACCTTCAGCTCCGGGTCGCCAATCATGGGAAAGTTCACCTTGTGCCCCTGCGTCTCCTCAATGTCAGCGGACCATTTGCCGTGGCTGGCGACCGGGTCCACGCTCAACCCGATGATCTTGCAGTTGCGCTTCTTGAACTCCGGCTCGAGGCCGGCCATGTAGCCCAGCTCCGTGGTGCATACCGGCGTGAAATCCTTGGGGTGCGAAAACAGAATGGCCCAGCCATCCCCGATCCATTGATGGAAGTCGATGGTGCCTTGCGTAGTCTCCGCCGAAAAGTTCGGCGCTTCCGAATTGATGCGTAATGACATGGCTCTCCTCCACGAAAATGTAGTGCCCGGCAGTCTCGTCGGCGATTCCGCCAACTTCTAATAACATTTGCTCGGCCAGCGCATTATACACCGAACTGCAAATACGGCGGATTACAATCGAATTACTTTGCCACCTCATCCCGCGACCGCTTCTGCGCAATGGATCGCGCAAGATTGGCCTGAGCCTTCAGCAACTGGGGGTTGAGCTGCAAGGCCCGTTGCGCCGCCTGGATGGCATCATTCCACAACTCCAGATCAACATAGGCCACGGCAAGCTGGTCGTAGGCTTCCGCGTAATCGGGTCTGAGCTGCAGCGCCTTCTGACAGGCCGCAATGGAATCCTTGTATCTCCAGTTCTGCTCATAGCGCCAGCACAGTGTCAGATAATTCTCCGCTGTCGGGGCGCGCTTCACTTGCTTCTCGGCGGCGAACAAATCGGCGCGATCCAGTATCAGCTTGACCGATAGGTCGCCCACTCCGTCCCAAACGAAAATCCTGTCGAACCGCTTGTCGTCACTAGCCGCTCCGATAACCACTCCCACTATCAGAACCGCCGCGAATAGCTTGTGTGGTATACCCTTCATCCGGTTCCCGCCGAGCGAAGCAACCAACCAGAAACCTAGACCTGCCAGCAAATAGAAGGGGCCGAAGAGGACGCTGACATAGCGCAGGTTGAGCCAGTTGGGAAGGATCATCGGCAGGGCCAGAAATCCAAGGCTGAAAATTGCGATCCAGCGGAGCGTCTGCCAATCGGCGGGATCGGCTTCGTCTGCGGCTGCGGCGGGCATCCAGCGCGGCTTCCAGCGCGAGATCAACAAAACCGCCAGACCAACTGCGCACAGCACGCCAGCCATCGGGCTGATCACATAAAATGCCCGCAGCAGGAATGTGCCGGGGCCGGATTGATACTCCATCGCGTACAAATTGCCGACATGGGCGCCGCGCCAGTCCAGTACGATTTGCACGAGCGATCCGACTCCGTCGACGGAATAGGCCAGCCAGCCGATTGACGCCAGCGTACCGGCAAGCCCCGCCGCCATCAGCGCCAACCCCTCGCGGCGCTGCTTGCGCTGGACCAGCATCACCCACAGAACCCACGCCGCGCACAACGCGAAGATGACCGCGCCGAACTCCTTGACGACGATCCCAATGCAGCCCAGCAGGATGAACGCTACCTGCCAGAAGCGGCGCGTCGAGTCGCGAGTGATCTCCGCCGCCGTGTAGACAACCGCCAGGCCGAGGAACCCCACCAGCGCGTCGGCCCATGCGCGGCGCGCCAGCTCCTGCTCGACCGGAGAGACAATGAAGAAGAGCATTGCGAACAGCGTCGCCCACGGCGGAAAGAAGCGAATGCCGATCAATGTGAGCATCAGCAGCGAGCCGATGCTGGTCGCGCAGGATAATATCGCTCCCGCGCTCGCGTCGCTCTTGCCCGTGACGCGCCCTGAGATATGTAAAGTCGCGGCAAGCAGCCACAGATACCCCGCGCGCGTCGGCGGCCCCGCCAGCCGAGCCGCCGGATCACTTTGATACTCCGCCGCGATGCCCCGCAATCCGGCAGTGGTGCCTTCATTCAGCAACCGGTTCGCCTGTAGCGTGTAGTTGGTCTCGTCCGGACTGCGCCCCGTGGGAATCTCGAGATTCTTCACGCGCATCCCAATGCCGAGACACAGCAATAACGTGGTGACCACGCACCCCGCCCGCGTCCGCAGCAATGGAGAATCAAGAATCATGGTGGCAGTGGTTCGGTCAGCCATAGCGCAACGTGTGATACTGCTTCGCTGAACTTCCAACCCAGAGGAGTGTACCCTTTCCTGTCAGGTCCTGTCAGGTTTCTGGAAATGTCTTGCGTTGCACGAACCGCCCGCACCGCTTCAGGTGATTCCTCCGCAGCGCGACCACTGTCCCCCGACCGATGACTGATCGGGGGTATCTAAATAGGCAAGCTCATGCAGCTCGAAACCCCGACACGGCGGCAGCGTATATAATTTGATTGACTGGGTTCCACTGCGCTGAAGCTGCTTGCCAGTCGATTGGTGAACAAGAATGTCATGCTCAAATCACAAGTCGCCCAAGTGGATGCCGCTCTTCGTGTTCGCATTCATGTTTTCGTTTGTGCTGCCACCGCAGGCGCAAAGCCAGCAGGCTGCCGGCCTCTTTAGTGAGACCACCACGCCACAAGGCGCTCCACCACAGGCCCCGCGTGCGACGGTGATGCGGCAGCGACTGGTGAACATTAATTTCGAGCAGATGCGCGCCACGCTGCCCGCGTCTTTAGGAGGACCAGGAGGCGGTCTGGGGGGCGGTCCGGGAGCGAGTCAGACGCTGGACCTGAATCTGTTTCCCGACGCGCAATTCGTGGCCGTGCGCAACCGCATCGAGATCACGGACACGGGCTATGTCTGGGTGGGTGAAATCGAGAATCTGGAACCTGGCGCCGTTACTCTTGCCGTGAATGGGACCGTCATGCAGGGCAACGTGACTGCGCCGAACGGCTCCTACGCAATACGCTTCACGCCCGGCGGGGCACACGTGATCGAGCAGGTGGACCTCAATGCATTTCCGCCGGAGCTGCCGCCGATTGAGCCGGAGCTTGTCGCTGCGGCCGACCAGCCACCGGTGATGTCCGATGATGGCTCGCTGATTGACTTGATCGTCGTCTACACTCCCCTGGCGCGGACATCGGCTGGCGGCACCAGCGCCATGCAGTCGCTGATTGATCTGGGCGTCAGCGAGACCAATCAGGCCTATACCAACAGCGGAGCAATTCAGCGCATCCGCCTGATGCGCAAGGAGGAGATCGCCTACGTTGAGTCCGGCAGCATGTCGACGGACCTCGTCCGGTTGCAAAGCACCTCCGACGGGCACATGGACAGCGTTCACTCGCTGCGCAACACCTACGCGGCCGACCTCACGCAGCTCATTGTGAACAGCCCGGAGTCCTGCGGCATCGCGTATGTGCAGTCCACGGTCTCAAACACGTTCGCGCCTTTTGCCTTCGGAGTGACGCACTACCCCTGCATCTCACCCAACTACAGCTTCGCCCATGAGATGGGCCACAACATGGGCCTGGCGCATGACACCTATCCTCCTAATCAGGCTGACCCGGCATTCGCCTATGGCCACGGCTATGTGAATCAGGCAGCGTTTGTTGGCGGCGCGCCCACAAACAAGCGCTGGCGCACCATCATGGCGTACAACGACCAGTGCTTGGCGGTTGGTGGATTCAACTGCACCCGCCTGCTTTATTTTTCCAATCCCCTGAACACCTTCACCAGCGACCCCATGGGGAATGCCGTCACGGCGGATGCTGTCCACAACCTGGACAACACGCGTGTTACTGTTTCAAATTTCCGGACCGCCACCACTCCGCTGGACAATTTCTCGAACGCGCGCGAAATCTTCACCAGCCCCTTCGCTGACTCACTGAACACCGTTGCCTTCACCAGCGAAGGGACCGACCCCACGCCCTCGTGCGGCAACGGAAGTAAGTTGAAATCGGCGTGGTATCGCTTCACGCCAGCGGTGCCCGGCAGTGCCACCGTGGACACCTTCGGCAGCACCTACAACACCATCCTCTCCGTGTACACCGGGACCACCGGCTCATTCGTCAGCGTGGGCTGCAATGACGACGCCAGCGCCACCGTGCAATCGCAGCTCACCTTCGCAATGGCGGCTGGCGTAACCTATTCCATCATGCTCACCGCTTTCAATGGCGATGGCGGCACGCTGACACTCAACCTGACCGCCCCCATCCTGAAAAAACGCAAAGGCCAGACGATCAGCGACTGAGCGGTAGCCACGGTGAGCGTATTTCTCGCCGTGGACATATACCGCGCCGGTACTCTTGACGCACCGCGTATCCTGTGGTTGCATTTATGTACAGAATGATGTACATTCGCATCATGTCACAGAAATATTCAGTCGCGGAGGCCCGGTCGCATCTCCCCGCAATTCTCGACCAAGCCGAGGCCGGCATGGAAATTGAGTTGACACGCCGGGGCAAGCCGGTGGCGGTGGTGCTATCCTCCCAGGATTTCCAGCGCCTACGCGGTCAGCGTCCGCGCTTCGGCGATGCCTACGAGAACTTTCGCAGGAATTACCCAATTCAGAAGATTGGACTGGAAGACGGATTTCCCGTCGTTCAACGGGATAAAGACCCTGGGCGCAAGGTTACACTTTGACGCTTCGCTACCTGCTGGACACAAGCATCGTATCTTCGCCCGTCTCCCCGATTCCCAATCCGGAGATTATCAGGCGACTCGATGAGCACAGCCTGGAGTGCGCCATCGCCGCACCCGTGTGGCACGAGTTAATCTATGGTTGTCGCCGCCTTCCCAAGGGCAAACGTCGCGCCGCCATTGAGAGCTATCTTCTGGATGTGGTGCGCGCCTCATTTCCAATCCTTCCCTACGACGAAATCGCGGCATTATGGCACGGCCATGAGCGGGCACGCTTGGAGGCACTTGGCCGTCCTGCGCCATTTGTGGATGGCCAAATCGCGGCAGTCGCTCATGCCAACGGGTTGGCGCTTGTCACCGCGAACGCCAAGGATTTCGTCCACTTCAAAGATATCAAAGTGGAGAATTGGTCACTGCGCCACGCTCGCCGCTAGTCAGGCGTGAACCAGGAGCGCCGCTTCAGATGTTTGCGGCAGCGGTCCGCGACCAATTAGTTTGCAAACTAAAATCGCCCTGCGCCTCGGCCGCCATTTCCGCATGGAAGCCGATTTCTGGATGAACCTGTAAAAAACCTACGACCTGGACCTCGCCCGCCAGCAACCAGGTCGCGCCATCCAGCAGATCCCGCAACTCCCCGCCGTGCCTCACGCGTGAGGATATTCGCGCGCACGCCATCAATTCTCACTTCAAGCCCAGCTTCCTTCCTGACTCCAGCAGAGCGATCGATTCGCGAATCCGCTTCTCTTTCGTGTCCGTTCGTTTGGCAGTATGAATCCAGCCCACAAAGTGCCGGCGGTAAGTTGGTGCCAACTCCTGAAAGAAATTCCAGGCTTTCGGATTCGCCTTAAACGCATTGGCGATGTAGTTTGGCAGGTCTGGGATTGCAGGATGGGGAGCGTACCTGTTTCCGGTTGGTGCGGCGGCGAGGCCAGCCGAAGTGAGTAGGCCGGACGCCTTAAGTTCCATCCAGCGTTTACGGTTGATGTCCGACCACTTGCTGGTAGGCTTTCGCGGCGTGAACTTGCGGGCGTATCGATCATCATCGAGTCGTTTGATTAGGCTATCGATCCACCCGAAGCACAGGGCCTCGCGAACCGAGTCCTCGTACGGGATGGACTTTACCCGCGTCCGGCCTCTATAGGAGACGAGCCAAATTCCTGGACTCGAATCATGGTGCTTTTCCAACCACGTCCGCCATTGTTGGCGGTTCCGAATGTCCAACGCTTTGAGTTCTGTCGTCATGCCGACCGCCTCAGCCAGTCTAAGGACTCGTCTGCTCGGGTTGCGGTTATATGTAGCACCAATCGCTACTCACTCTAATGACTCATTTCCAGCTACCTATATCACTCCTCCAGCAGGTGATCGAAGAGCATCAGTGACAGCACCGTGAAGATGATGTTGAAGCCCAGGCAGATTTCGAGCCATGTGCCGGGTGTTACCAGCGGGTCGTTGTTGAGCAGCACTGCCGTGGTGGCTTCCACCAGCGAGAGGACCAGGGGTATTTCGATGGGGAACAGCAGCACGGGCAGCATCATCTCGCGCAGGCGCACGCTGGTGGAGATGGCCGCGAAGGTGGTGCCCACGGCCGCCAGGCCCCAGCTTCCCAGCAATACGATGCCGACAAGCGTAAACAGCTTGTCGTCGAGGCGCACATTATAGAAGACCGCGAACAGCGGGAGCAGCAGCAAATTCAGAAGACCGAGAAAAAGCAGATTGCTCAAGAGTTTTCCCAGATAGACCGCGGCGGGCGGGATGGGTGCCATGCGCAGCGCCATCAGGCAATCGTTGGGCACCTCGCGCGAGAAGGTCCGGCTCAGCGCCAACATCCCGGAGAACGTGTAGGCCAGCCACAGCAAGCCGCCGGACATCTCGCGCGCCATCGCCGAGGTAGGCTCAAACGCCATGCTGAAGATGACGATCACCAGCAGCGAGAAGACTGCCGCCGCATTGAACACTTCCTTGGTGCGAAACTCCGAGCGCAGATCTTTCAGAAAGATGGTGGTAGCGGCGGAGAAGAATGACACGCCGGGCCGCGCCCCGCCACGGGCGTAGGAATCGAGCGCCGCCGGATCGGCCGAGGTGCCTGCGGATTTTGCGGTGGGTGCCATTAGCTTGATTCCACAGTCGCGATATCCTTGCTGTTGCTCATCCAATCGTCGTCATTCCGAGCGCAGCGAG
>CAMBEY010000079.1 GCA_945865705.1 Candidatus Sulfopaludibacter sp. SbA3 | reverse complement strand
CAATCCAGTCGAGCCTCTCAAGGTGAGCGAAAACGACGGGAACACTCTTTTCAGATTCGTCAGGCGTACGCGCGCATGCAGGGGCCGCCGCGCGAAGACATGCTGCGGAAGCTCGATATCGACACCCACGCCGTTCAGCACGCCCATTGAGAGAATACCCGACATCAGGATCGCGGCCAGAAGGCTGGACAGAATCATGTAGAGGAGATTATTGCCTGTATTCAGCCCAGCGATGGCCAGTAGCAGGATCAGTACGATGAAAGCCCAGCCCTCGCGCGTTAGCTCGTAATCGAGGCTCACATGCAGCCACTCGATGCGGGTGCGCCGGGCGAGGTAGGGAACCGCTGTGAAGGCCACATAGCCGGCCAGCAATAATGCCGCTCCCGCGCATATACCCGTGGCGATTACCCGGCCCTGTTGCGCAAACACGCTGGAATACATCGCCAGCACAAACGCCAGCGCCAATGCCATCATGGAGATCAGAAAGGCGCGCCAGCCCGGTACATCCAGTTTGGCGATCCATCTGCGCAGCAGTGTTCGCTCGGTTAGTTGGCGAGAATGTTTGGAGGATACGTTCGTGCCGGAGGTTACAGGCATGGTTTTGATAATATCACCGGAGATGGCATGGAATCTCGATCTGGAGAATCACGCCGGAGAACCCACCGCCTTGTTCATCCCTGTTCCACGGCCCAGCCACCCGTGCTAGCGCCGTGCGGCGAGATCTTCCGTCTTGGGAGTTTTCAGGGGAGTGAGGGATTCGGCTTTCGCCGGAGACTTCTTGTTTCCAGGTGCGGGCAGGCGCGGAGCGACCTTCACGCCGCTGAGCGTGTCCACGTACCCGGAGACACCGGCAAACAATGCTTCGGCGATCTTCTGGCGATGCTCGGTCGTGCGCAGCCGTTTTTCTTCGGCCGGATTACTCAGGAAGGAAACTTCGGCCAATACCGAAGGCATGTTGGCGCCGATCAAGACCACAAAGGGCGCGGTCTTCACGCCGCGGTCAAACTGATTGGCTGCCTTGCGATTCATTCCCTTGGCTAACGATTTGCGCAGCGAGGACTGCATGCGAGCGGCGAACTCCTTTGACTCATCGAGCTTTTCCTGCAACGCGATCTTGCGCACGATACCCTGTAAATTGGCGATGGTCTCCTGCGCGCCGGAGTTTTCGCGCGCAGCAACCTTGAGCGCCTCGGGGTCGGAGGTGAAGTTGAGGTAATACGTCTCAATGCCCACGGCATTCTTTGCGGTGCTGGAGTTGAGATGGATGGAAAGGAACAGGTCGGCTTCGGCTTTGTTGGCCAGGGCCACGCGGCTCTCCAACGGTACGAAGCTGTCGTCATCGCGTGAAAAAACCACTTCGCTGCCGAGCTTTTCCTCGATCATCCTGCCCACGCGCTGCGCCAGATCGAGCGCCAGCTCCTTCTCTGTCAGCCCGCCCGGCCCGATGGTTCCCGTATCGTGCCCGCCGTGTCCCGCATCGATGAAGATGCGACCGATCTTCAACCCCAACGCGCGCGTCAGTGAATGCGTCCCGCCGCGAATGGGCGCGGCGGCGCGTAATTTTTGATCTGCAGCGGATGGCGCGACGGGAGCTGGCTCTGCTTTGGCAATCAGCACAGGAGCAGCATCCACGGGCGGCTCGTCTTTCTCCGCCTTACTGACATTAGGCGCGACCATGAGTGCGACAATTGGGGCAGGCGCGGGTGTAGTCGCAGCGGTTGCGGCGCTGGCCGGTTCATGAGCCATCATCGGCGGTGTCACAACAAATGCTGGCTCTGCTGTTTTTGTTTCCACATGGGTGACGGTCAAATCGTGCTTCAAGGCCGGAAGTGGCTGTTGCTCAAGAGGAGACTGCGCTGGTGAAGCAGTCACATCAACCTTTGGTTCTGCAGAGACCTGAGCGGCAATTGTGGTTGGCGTCTTCGCAGGTTCAGCCTTAAGCAAAGAAGAATCTTTCGCGGGCGACGGAGCAGGGGAATGAGCCGTTGCGGTTCCGGCTACGGAACTCTGATTGGCTACCGTAGGTTTGGCGTTGGGGTTGGTGGCAGGCGCAAGTGTTTTCCCCTCATCCTTAACTCGAACCGGGCTGATGGCAGGAATTGGAATCGCCGTTCTTACCGCCGCGACCGGAGCGGGCATTTCCACCTTGGCCATTATTGCGGGCACGGAAGGAAGGGTGGGTGTGGGAGAATTCGCCGCCACCGGAATTGCCGCGTCAATCTCAGAGACGCGACCGCGCACGTCAATCACCAGTCGATAGGGATTGGTCATCTCGCTGATCTGAAAATCGGTATCCGCTCCCAGGTCCAGCACCAGTCGTGAGACACGTTTGTCGAACTGGGCCAACCGCACGCGTTTCAGCAGGTCGCCGTTTACCTCCAGCGTGCGCCCGCCGACGGGCTGGGGGATACGAGTATCTTGCAGATCAATGTACAGCCGCGGCGGAGTGCTCAGTTGCGCCGCCTGATACTTCAGCTTTTGCCCAACTCCCAATTGACCTACATCCACCACCACGCGGCTAGACTCCGGATTGGTCCAATACCGAATGTCGGTGATTGTGGACAGGTCATCCTTCGCTGCCTTCCCGGACGAGGGGGACTCGCTGGCTGGTTTGCCTGCAACTGGTTTGATGGCCGGAAGTTTGCTGGAGAGCGTGCCCTCTTTGGTCTGGCTGACCGTGTTAGCGTGATTCTCCGCGGCATCGGCTGTCGGGCCGATCTCATCCCGCAGTTGCGAGACGGCCTGTCTGGCCAGCTTTGATTGCGCGGAGTTGGGGTAGTCGGCCACGTACCGTCCGAACTGCTCCAGCGCCTTTTCCGGCTGGTGGAGGTCGTGCCGATAGATGCGCGCAATGGCCAGCCGCGCGTCGAAACGAAACTGGCTCTGTGGATATTCACGCAACAGGAACGAGTAGGCCTCAATGGCCTGCTGGAAGTGATTCGGCTCGCTCCAGCGGCGAGCCATCTCCTCAGAGAGCTCGCCAATGGCCATCAGACTGATCGTGGAGTTGCCGTAGGTGGGCGCGGTCAGATAGACGCGGCGGAAGGTGTCGATCAGCTTGCTGTAATCTTCGATGGTCCGGTTGGACATCGAGGTCTTCTGAAGCTCGGAATGTTTCTTGCGTGCCTCCTCAAAGTAATTCTTGGCACGGTCGAGGGCACCGCTGGCCTGCGCCGATGGAGTTACCGCGGCAATGATACAGGCCGCCAACAACAGCACTGGCAGGGCCGGACGCAGCCCGCCACCGCGATCAGTAGACTCAAAGCTATGGGATTGAATCCGCATCATTATGCTTCGCCGGAGCTTGCTCCGGCTTGCGAGATCAACTTCTATGGCCGGTCCGTATTGGAATAGTGAATGACTCCGCTGTCATCAACGTACTTGAAAATTTGCGGTTCCGGCGCGACTCCCGCAGCGGCCGCGACGGTACTCATGGAATACAGCTCGCTGATCTTGCGGATATAGTTTTGCGTCTCACGATAAGGGGGCACGCCGCCGTTGCGCGTTACCGCCATCTCTCCGGCATTGTAAGCCGCGAGCGAGAGTCGCACATCGCCTTTGAACATGCCCATCAGGTATTTCAGGTAGCGAATGCCACCGTCCAGATTCGAGCGTGGGTCGAAAGAATCCATCACGCCGAAGCGACGGGCTGTCGCTGGGATCAGTTGCATCAGGCCGCGAGCGCCTTTATTGGATACAGCGTAAGGGTTGTAGTTGGATTCCACGCGAACAATGGCGTGGACCAGGTCGGCATCCACCTGGTGCCGGCGCGCGGCGTCGCTTACAAGCTCTGCGATGTAGTTGCGTCCCCGGGGAACTGTGGGAATATTCTGGGATGAGGATTCTGGTGCAGTGCTCGGGTCGCCCAGATCTTCAGTAATACCTAAATCATCGGGAAGGGCGGCGGATTCTGCCGCAAACGCCGCAGAGTCAGAAGATGGAGCAGACCCGGATGTCTTGGCTAGCAATTTCCGACCGGTAGCCCCAGTGTTGCTGAAAGTGGGTACTTTGGGCTTTGCCGATGATTCCGTGGATTCGTTGACGAAGACCACACGCCCCGTGGAGTCGACAAAACCGGAGATGTTCTCTGCCGCCCGTCCAGGCACAATGCTGGACGCAATCAGGCCAATCGCCAATGTGGCGATCTCCCAAGCGTGTACGGGTAGGGGGGCACCCCCTTTACGGATTCGATGGCGGCGCATTCTAGCCAATCCCTCATGCCAATATCTGGGCTCATGCTTCAGCCCGCAAAGCTCCAACAGCCTGTGATTAAAGACTGTTAGAACACGCCCATTATAGCATTCCGGCCAGTACGTCAGCGGCTTCATTCAGCACCGTATCGAGTCGGTCAACGTCCTTCCCCCCTGCCTCGGCCAGGTCTGCCCGTCCGCCGCCGGTACCGCCCAGTTTCTGCGCAATGGCCTGTGCGAACTTGCCGGCATGAACGCGCTTGTTCAGGTCCGTAGTGACGGCTGAGATCAGTGCAACTTTATCGTCCGCCACGGAGGCCAGCAGCACCACTCCAGAACCCAGCTTCTGCCGCATGGAGTCCGCTAAGTTCCTCATTTCAGGGCGCCCAAGCCCATCCGACCGGATCGCTAGCAGTTTAATATCCTTCACCAGCCGGACCTTCGAGTCGATGTCCACAAGCTGCGTGTTGGCCAGCTTCATACGCAGAGTTTCAATTTGCTTCTCGAGGCTCCGGTGATTCTCAGCCAGCTTGGCCAAAGTTTGTGGCAACTCTGCCGGAGTCGTCTTCAGGGTGGCGGCCAAGCTGCGAACCATTTGGGTGACCTCTTGAAACTGGTCGAGCGCGCCCGCCCCGGTTACCGCCTCGATGCGCCGGACGCCGGCGGAGATGCTGCCTTCATGGACCACCTTTAGCAGGCCGATCTCGCCGGTGCGCTGGACGTGCGTCCCACCGCAAAGCTCTTTGCTGAAGCCCGGCACCGCCACCACGCGGACCTTGTCAGGATACTTCTCGCCGAAGAAGGCCAGCGCTCCGCCCTCGACCGCGCGGTCAATGTCCATCACCGCCGTCTCGACCGCCGCGTTCTTTTGAATCGCCTGGTTAGCCAGGTTCTCGATCTCAGCAAGTTCTACCGGATCGAGCGAGGCGAAGTGAGAGAAGTCAAAACGCAATCGCTGCGGATCGACCACCGAGCCCGCCTGCTTCACGTGCGTCCCCAGCACCTGCCGTAGCGCCGCGTGCAGGATGTGCGTCGCCGTGTGATTGCGCATCGTCGCGCGCCGCCGGTCGGCATCAACGATCGCAGTCAACTTGTCCCCCACGCTGATGGGTGCTTTTGTTACGACTCGATGCGCAATCAGCCCAGAGACCGGGTAGTACGTACCTTCGACGGTCGCTACCAGTTCCTGGGACTGCTCACCTAGCAGCCGCCCTTTATCGCCCACCTGCCCGCCTGACTCAGCGTAAAACGGAGTGTGATCGAGTACGATGTCGACTAGCCTCCCAGCCGGTACATCGAGTACATTTCCCGCCACGGCACCCCACGGTGCCAGAACGGTGAGCCCTACCTCCCGATGCTCCTCCGCATTTCCAGCATTCGGCACAAGCTCTTTGTACGTGAGCAGTGCCACAACTTTGCAATCGTGCGATGTGGTCGCGGTATAAGCTTCGAATTGCGTTTTTCCTGATTGCTCCAAAACTTCGGTGTAAAGGGGGGACAATAGATCCTTGCCTACGCCCTTCCAACTGGCACGTGCACGTTGGCGTTGGTGTTGCATCTCAGCTTCAAAGCCGGCTTCATCCACGATGAAGTTGCGCTCGTCGGCCATCTCGTTGATCCAGTCGAGCGGCATCCCAAATGTGTCATATAAGCGGAAGAGCTTGTCGCCCGGCAGAGTAATCCTGCGTTCAACTACTTCCCCAGTATTGGCATCCTTAAGTTCCACTTGCGCTGAGTCCTGGAAATGGTTCAGATTGCCTTCAACGGCTCGTGTTTCCTTCACGACCTTTTCGAATTCGGTCAGCGCTACAGTCAGAGTGTGGGCGAAGCGCTGCTCCTCCGACTTCACAATGGAGGCCACGCGGTCAGATGACTCGATCAGTTCCGGGTACGCCGCCGACATCATCTCGGCGACCTTACCAGTGAGTTTGTAGAGGAACGGGTCGGTCATGCCGAGCTGTCCGCCGTGGCGCGCGGCGCGTCGCAGGACTTTGCGCAGCACGTAGCCACGGCCATCGTTGGCGGGAAGCACGCCATCGTTAATGAGGAACGCGGCGGCGCGAGCGTGGTCCGCGAGGATGCGCAGCGAAGTATCGTTCTCCGCCTTTTCGCCGTACTCGACTCCAGCCATCTCGCCCGCCGCGACAATCAACGGCCAGAGCAGGTCCGTCTCATAGTTGCTCAGTTTTCCCTGCAATACGGATGCCAGTCGCTCAAAGCCCATGCCGGTGTCAATTGACGGTTTTGGAAGTGGCACCAGCGTGCCGCTTGAGTCGCGGTTGTACTGCATGAAGACCAGGTTCCATATCTCCACGTAGCGACCGCACTCACAAGGGAACTGGCAGTCTGTATGTCCCCAATCACTCGCTTTTGCGCCCAGGTCATAGTGCATCTCCGAGCACGGTCCGCACGGGCCGGTGTCTCCCATCGACCAGAAGTTGTCCTTCTCATCCATGCGAAAGATGCTGCTGGCGGGCTTGTCCGCGATCTTCGACCACAGGTTCAGCGCGTCGTCGTCCTCGCGAAAAACCGTGATGGTCAGCCGGTCTTTCGGTATGCCGTAAACGCCGGTGATCAGTTCCCAGGCGTACTCGATGGCTTCCTTTTTGAAATAGTCGCCGAAGGAAAAGTTCCCGAGCATCTCGAAAAACGTGTGGTGGCGGCGGGTGCGACCTACATTCTCCAGATCGTTGTGCTTGCCCCCCGCGCGCATGCACTTCTGCGACGAGGCCGCGCGCGCGTAGTCGCGCTGCTCCAGCCCCAGAAACACATCTTTGAACTGGTTCATTCCCGCGTTGGTGAACAGCAGTGTAGCGTCATTGGCCGGGACGGTTGGCGAGCTTCTGACCACGCGATGGCCGCGTTCCGCGAAGTAATCCAGGAATGTTTTGCGAATCTGATTTCCGTTCATAGCTGTGTATTCACCAGGGTATATCTCAAAAATCGCGGTCCGGGTTCTGATTGAATTATTTCTTCGGCAGTCGTTTGCGAAGATTCTCGACCAGTTTCCTGCCAGTACTAACGTCAGACATCTTCCCTTTTATGGCTTCAGTCCAAACCACGGTTCCATTTGTGCGGTCGATCACATGCAGGAATACCGCCACGCCGGGCTTGTACTGCCTTGCCAATTCCGCGGCGGCGGGATTGAGGAAGATATCCGGGTCTGATTTTTCAGTAATCAGCAAGATCAGGTCAGTTACTTCACTGTCATACGTTAGTTCCCAACGCGCCCATTTGCGCAGCGCTTCTTCGGCTGGCGGAAGCTGTGGATTGATCCGCGGCTGGCCAGTCAGAAAGGCCACTCGTGCATTCAGCAGCGCGGGTGGCAACGGCTTCTTCTGGGCTGCGGCAACCACGGATGTCATCACGCAATACGCCAGGATTAGTGTGCTAATGCCCACCCATCGAGACGATCTGTCCAATCCACTCAGTCGTTCCAAGCAGGACTCCTTCACCAGCCAAACGTCGCAATACTATTCTGTCTCCGCGTCTTCATCCGTAGAATCGGCGAGCGACTCGATCCACTCCCGCCATTTGTCGGGGTCAATCGACGGGCCGTCCGAGCCATGCCGTTTTGCGGAATTCAATCCCTGGAGTTCCTTCACAATTGTGGCAGACGAAAAACCAGCGCGCAACAAGCGTTGGTACAACGTTGCCAGCGCGGAGGCCTTGCTGGGCGGCTTCGCCAACCGCAACTTCCGGCGTAGGTAGTCGCGCAACAGGTCTTTTTCATTGAGCTGCTCATATCCGGACGCGACGGCCTGCTCGGCGATCTCGCGTCCCACGCGCTTCTTCGCCAGATCGCGCCGTACGCGCCCTGCGCCGTGGCCTTCATTCTCGATCCGTGAGTGTACGAACAGGCGCGCAAAGCGCTCATCATCGAGATAGCCGTGGTCGCGCAGGCGGACGATGGCGTCTCCAATATCTGCTTCACTGGCCCCGCGCTGCACAAGAAATGTGCGCACCTCCGCGGTGGAGCGCGTCCTCCGCGCCAGCGCCTTCACAGCCATCTCGTAAACGGCGTTCCCGGTTGGCGGCTCTTTAGGCTTGCCGGATCGAGTTTTAGTGCGATAGGGCATTTCACTTTTATGCCAATACCTTAAGCATTGTCATCCTGAGCGGAGCGAAGGACTTGCTTTTACCTTGCGGCAGTGAGAAACAGCAGGTTCTTCGCTCCGCTCAGAATGACAACCATAAGAAATTTCATGCAACCCGGCGTACAGCATTAGGCTGATTGCAAACGGCGTAACTTGGCGTACTTCAGGTACACGTAGCAGGCGGCCATTCGCGCGATCGTTAGACCGGCGGCACCGTCCAGGAAGCCTGCGCGAACGATGTATGTTTCGAAAAACTTCCACGGCGGAAGCACGATCATGCTCGGCAGCGCCCATCGCGCGTCTCGCGCATGTGCTTCTTGCGCGGCGAGTGACGTATAGCGGTCCACCGTGCAGCGATGCTGCTCTATGGTGTCGCAAGTGTAGTGCAGCAGGTCGCCTCGCAACTCGGCTATTGCGCCATTCACGCGCACACTTTCATGAACATACTCACCCACCCACCTTGCGCGGCGTCGGTCGTACAAGCGTACTTTGCGGTCCGGGTACCAGCCGGAATGGCGAATCCAGCGCCCGCAGTAGTACGGCAGGCGCGGCATGGAATATCCGGCCGCATCCTCATTTGCTGACTGTTTCACCGTCCTGATCTCTTCAATCAGCTCGGGCGAGAGCGCTTCGTCGGCGTCGAGGCTCAAGACCCAATCGTGCGCGGCCTGCGCGGCGGCGAAGTTTTTCTGCCGGGCATATCCTTCCCAAGCGTGCGCGATGAATCGCGCGCCTCCGCTTTCGGCGATCTCTCGCGTAGAATCGGTGCTGCCGCTATCGACGACTACGACCTCATCGGCCACGCCACTGACGGACAACAGCGCACGCGCCAAGTTGAGCTCTTCGTTCAGCGTGATGATGACGACGGAAAGTTTCATTTCTCAGTATGCCAGCAGGAGGCGCAGGTCGCGGATATTTGTTCCCGTCGGGCCGGTGATGATGGTGTCGCACAGCTTCTCGAAGAAGTGGAACGAGTCGCAGCGGCGCTGATAAGCCGCCGCGTCCATGCCCATATCCTGCGCGCGCTTTGTCGTGTTGCCGTCGGCGACAGCTCCGGCCGCTGGGCTGTTGCCATCAATGCCGTCGGTGCCCGCGCTAAGCACCAGGATGTCAGAGCCAGCGATCTTCTGCGCACAATCGAGCACAAAGGCCTGATTGCGCCCGCCCATGCCGTTACCCGTTACGGGGCAACTTAGTTCGCCGCCGCTGACCACTGCCACAGGCCGGCCGGGATTCTCCGCGCGCAATTTCGCAAGGCGAGCGAGCAGATGATCCGCCGCCTTCGTCAGTTCCCAATCGTCGCAACTGGAATCCGTTGCGACCTCGAATTCGTGCTGTTCCAGCAGCGCCGTGAGCCTGTCAACACCGTCTCCATTGGCTAGCAGACAATAGTAGAGACTTCGTGAAAAACACGGGTGAAGAGGCTTGGGCGTTTCTGGCAGCCCCAGAATCGGCTCGCGGGTACTCCGACCCAGCGGCTGGAATACCGGCGGAAACTCTTCGATAAGCCGATAGCGCGACAGCACTGCGGAGCAATCGCTCAGCGTGGACTCATCTGGCATGGAGGGACCGGAAGCGATGATGGAAGGCAGGTAATCCGGGACGTCAGAGACATACAGCGTGATCTGACGCGCGCCTTCCGCGGCCTCCGTCAACCGCCCGCCCTTAATTGCCGAGAAATGTTTGCGAACCGTGTTCATCTCCTGAATGTTCGCGCCGCAGGTAACCAGCCTTTGATAAAAACGCTGCCAGTCCGCGATGGTGTAGGAAGAGTCGAGGGGAAGTTCCGCCAGCGATGACCCGCCACCCGAGATCAGGAAAATCACCACATCGTCGGGTGCCGCTCCCTGGCGATTGAACAGTGCCAGCATCGCCTGCGCCGCTGCGAAACTCTGTTCGGTGGGATAGGGGTGCCCGCCAGCAAAATATTCGAAGCCCGGCAAAGGCCGAACCGGAATCGACGGCGCGGCGACTACGCCACGCAGTGGCGCGCCGTCCATGATCTCGGCCAGCGTGCGCGTCATCTCAATGGCGGCTTTGCCCATGGCGGTCACGCGAACGGGGCGGCCCGCGTGCAGCGGGATGCGGTCGCCCGCGATCTCCAGCATGCCATCGCGCAGGCGCACCATGGCGCGCATCTTTGCGCCCGCATCCAGGTGCGGCAGCGTCTTCAGGAACAGGTCCCGGGCCAGTTGGCGAGCTTCCTGCGAGGTCATCGGAACGCTTCTCCAGCTTCAGCCAGACTTCAGCCTGACTTCAGAAAGTACTATACGGCAACTCGATTGATTCTGTATTCCTTCCACTGACGCGGACCATCATTCATTGCCAGCCGGACGTGGCGAGTGCTACCATGAACGGTGGGAGCAGGCTCTTGAGCTTCCGCAGTACGCAATCGATCAGACTTCGGGCCCCGTGCAACAGAAACCTGCCAACCCCGCCAGGTCCGGAAGGAAGCAACGGTACCAGGATCTTCCGTGTGCCACGGTGCGTCCCGAAGTCTGGCCAACCACTCCGTGGTGGGGTGCGCAAATCTCCCGATGGGAGCTTTGCGATGACCAGTACGATTTGCTATAGCATTATGCAGCGCGCAGGCCGGTAATCTTCTCTGAACGGAATCAAACCCAGTGCATCAGGTCATTGCCCGCACCTATCGACCGCAACG